>NZ_JBQENK010000013.1:166083-170600 GCF_052044735.1 Pseudomonas sp. 22526 | reverse complement strand
CCCGCGATGACGCCCTTTCGGCCAACAGAAGTCTCAAGACAGAGACAAAGCACTATTCCCCCTCTCAAAAAATATAAAAATATCTTTATTTATCAATCACTTAACCATATGGCACAAAACTCGCTATAGCCCCTCCCACACCCGCAACACCCTACAAAAATAACAATCCTGGAGAGACACACCATGAGTGTGATCATTGCCCTGGCAGCCCTCGCGCTGCTGATGTTGGCTGCTTACCGTGGCTACAGCGTTATCCTCTTTGCCCCCATCGCCGCCCTCGGCGCCGTCCTGCTCACCGACCCGTCCGCCGTGGCGCCCGCCTTCACTGGTGTGTTCATGGAGAAGATGGTCGGCTTCATCAAGCTCTACTTCCCGGTGTTCCTGCTCGGCGCGGTGTTCGGCAAGCTGATCGAGCTGTCGGGCTTCTCCCGTTCCATCGTCGCGGCGGCCATCCGCCTGCTCGGCACCCGCCAGGCGATGCTGGTGATCGTGCTGGTCTGCGCCCTGCTGACCTACGGCGGCGTCTCGCTGTTCGTGGTGGTATTCGCGGTCTACCCGTTCGCCGCCGAGATGTTCCGCCAGAGCAATATCCCCAAGCGCCTGATCCCGGCGACCATCGCCCTCGGCGCGTTTTCCTTCACCATGGACGCCCTGCCCGGCACCCCGCAGATCCAGAACATCATCCCCAGCACCTTCTTCAACACCACCGCCTGGGCCGCGCCCTGGTTGGGGGTGATCGGCACCGTCTTCGTGTTCTGCGCCGGCATGCTGTTCCTGCAGCGCCAGCGCAACAAGGCGCATCACGCCGGTGAAGGCTACGGCAGCGACCTGCGCAACGAACCGGAAACCGCCGCCGATCTGCAGTTGCCCAACCCCTGGATCGCCCTGTCGCCGCTGTTGCTGGTGGGCCTGATGAACCTGCTGTTCACCCACTGGATTCCCCTGTGGTACGGCAAGACCCACAGCCTGGCCCTGGCCGGCATGGCCGCCCCGGTGCAGACCGACGTCGCCAAGCTCACCGCCATCTGGGCGGTCCAGGCCGCCTTGCTGGTGGGCATCATCATGGTCCTGGTGTTCGGCTTCTCGGCCATTCGCGGCAAGCTGGCCGAGGGCAGCAAAAGCGCGGTCAGCAGCGCCCTGCTGGCGGCGATGAACACCGCTTCGGAATACGGCTTCGGCGCGGTGATCGCCTCCTTGCCGGGCTTCCTGGTGCTGTCGGACTGGCTGAAAAGCATCCCCAACCCGCTGGTCAACGAAGCCATCACCGTGACCCTGCTGGCCGGCATCACCGGCTCCGCCTCGGGCGGCATGAGCATCGCCCTGGCGGCCATGTCCGAGACCTTCATCAGCGCCGCCCACGCCGCCAACATCCCCCTGGAAGTGCTGCACCGCGTGGCCGCCATGGCCAGCGGCGGCATGGACACCCTGCCGCACAACGGCGCGGTGATCACCCTGCTGGCGGTTACCGGCCTGACCCACCGCCAAGCCTACAAGGACATTTTCTGCATTACGCTGATCAAGACCCTGGCCGTCTTCGTCGTGATCGCCACTTTCTACGCCACCGGCATTGTGTGAGGTATTCATGAGCAATCTTGCGGGCAAGACCGCCCTCGTCACCGGCTCCACCAGCGGCATCGGTCTAGGCATCGCCCTGAGCCTGGCCAAGGCCGGCGCCCACCTGATCCTCAACGGCTTCGGCGATGCCTCGACGGTGATCGCCGAGGTCGCGCGCCTCAATAAAGACAGCGGCGGCAAGGTCGGCCATCACCCGGCCGACGTCAGCGACCCGGCGCAGATCGCCGACATGCTCGCCTACGCCGAGCGCGAGTTCGGCGGCGTCGACATCCTGGTCAACAACGCCGGCATCCAGCATGTGGCGGCGGTGGAGGAATTCCCGGTGGAGCGCTGGGACTCGATCATCGCCATCAACCTGTCGTCGGTGTTCCACAGCACCCGCCTGAGCCTGCCGGGCATGCGCGCCAAGGGCTGGGGGCGGATCGTCAACATCGCCTCGGTGCATGGCCAGGTCGGCTCGGTGGGCAAGGCCGCCTATGTGGCGGCCAAGCACGGGGTGATCGGCCTGACCAAGGTGGTCGGCCTGGAAACCGCCACCAGCAACGTCACCTGCAACGCCATCTGCCCGGGCTGGGTCCTGACCCCGCTGGTGCAGAAACAGATCGACGACCGCGCCGCGGCCGGTGTCGACCCGCAACAGGCGCAGCACGACCTGCTGGCGGAAAAACAGCCGTCCCTGGAGTTCGTCACGCCTTCGCAGTTGGGCGAGTTGGTCCTATTCTTGTGCAGTGAGGCCGGCAGCCAGGTGCGTGGCGCGGCGTGGAATATCGACGGCGGCTGGTTGGCGCAGTAAGCCGGTGTAGCCGCTGCCGCAGGCTGCGATAGGTCCGAAGGACCTCCGCGACCTTGAGACCGCCACGACCGTTCCGGTCGATCGCAGCCTTCGGCAGCGGCTACAGGTAGAGTTGGACCCGCTTTGTGTGTGCACCAGAAAAACAAGAGGCCACCCATGTCCGAATTACTCTGGCAACCCAGTGCCGAGCGCATCAGCAAAACCCGCATGGAAGCCTTCCGGCGCTTGATCAATCACCGTTATGACCTGGACATCGACGACTACCCCGCCCTGCACCAATGGAGCATCGAGCAGCGCGAAGCCTTCTGGCAGGCGATAGTCGATTTCTTCGATGTCGAGTTCCATGCGCCCCCCAGCGCAGTGTTGATCGAAGGCAGCAGCATGCCCGCCGCCCAGTGGTTTCCCGACGCCACCCTGAACTTCGCCGAACACCTGCTCAAGCGCCGTGACCACGGCGTCGCGGTGGTGGCGATCAACGAGAACGGCCAGCGCGAACAGCTGACCTACAACCAGCTGGCGGCCCATGTCGCCGGCCTGCAACACAGCCTGCGGGCCGCCGGTGTCGGCCTCGGCGACCGGGTCGCCGCCTGCATGCCCAATACCTGGCAGACCCTGGTGGGCATGCTCGCCACCGCCAGCCTCGGGGCCGTCTGGTCCAGCTCCTCGCCGGACTTCGGCACCCTGGGAGTGATCGACAGGTTCGGCCAGATCGAACCCAAGGTGCTGATCACCTGCGCCGGCTACCGCTATGCCGGCAAACAGATCGACCAGACGGCCAAGGTCAACGAAATCCTCGAACGCCTGCCGTCCCTGCAACAGCTGATCATCGTGCCGTACGCCCGGCCCGAGGCTCGCACCGAAGACTTCCGCACCTCAGCCAGGGTCGCGCTGTGGGACGATTTCTACCGCCCCGGCGGCGAGCCAGAGTTCGTCGCCGTACCCTTCACCCATCCGCTGTACATCCTCTATTCCAGCGGTACCACCGGCGTCCC
This sequence comes from Pseudomonas sp. 22526, assembly GCF_052044735.1. NCBI lineage: Bacteria > Pseudomonadati > Pseudomonadota > Gammaproteobacteria > Pseudomonadales > Pseudomonadaceae > Pseudomonas > Pseudomonas sp. 22526. The sequence goes on along the minus strand of NZ_JBQENK010000013.1, from coordinate 167,240 downwards.
CAAGTGCATCATCCACAGCACCGGTGGCGTGCTGTTGCAGCACCTCAAGGAGCACGGCCTGCACACCGACCTGCACGCAGGCGAAGTGCTGTTCTACTACACCACCTGCGGCTGGATGATGTGGAACTGGCTGGTCTCCGCTCTGGCGGTGGGTGCCACGGTGCTGCTGTACGACGGCTCGCCGTTCCACCCGGCGCCCGAACACTTGATCGACCTGATCGACCAGGAAGGCATCAGCGTCTTCGGCACCAGCCCCAAGTACCTGGTGGCCCTGGAAAAGGCCGGCATCGAGCCACGGCAAAGCCATTCCCTGGCCAGCCTCAAGACCCTGCTCAGCACCGGCTCGCCGCTGTCGCCGCAGAGCTTCGACTACGTGTACCGGGCGTTCAAGCAGGACCTGTGCCTGGCCTCGATGTCCGGCGGTACCGATATCATTTCCTGCTTCATCATCGGCAACCCGCTGTTGCCGGTGCACCGCGGCGAAATGCAGGGCAAGGGCCTGGGCATGGCCGTGGAGGTGTGGAACGACCAGGGCCAGGCGGTGATCGGCGAAAAGGGCGAGCTGGTCTGCACCCGGCATTTCCCGGCCATGCCCATCGGCCTGTGGCACGACCCGCGGCACGAGAAGCTGCGCGCCTCCTACTTCAGCCAGTTCCCCGGGGTCTGGGCCCAGGGTGACTATGCCGAGCAACTGGCCCATGGCAGTTGGCTGATTCACGGCCGCTCGGACGCCGTGCTCAACCCCGGCGGCGTGCGCATCGGCACCGCGGAAATCTACCGCCAGGTGGAGAAACTCGAACAAGTGCTGGAAAGCCTGGCCATCGGTCAGCAATGGGACAACGACGTGCGGGTGGTGCTGTTCGTGCGCCTGCAGGACGGCGTACAGCTGGACGATGCCCTGCAGGAGCAGATCCGCCAGGTGATCCGCGCCAACACCACACCCCGCCATGTGCCGGCGAAGATCCTCGCGGTCAGCGACATTCCACGGACCATCAGCGGCAAGATCGTCGAACTGGCGGTGCGCAACGTGGTGCACGGCCTGCCGGTGAAAAACACCGACGCCCTGGCCAACCCCGAAGCGCTGGAGCAGTTTCGCGATCGCCCGGAATTGCGCAGCTAGGCCTTGAGGGCCCTATCGCGGGCAAGCCTCGCTCCTA
>NZ_JBQENK010000013.1:105408-166075 GCF_052044735.1 Pseudomonas sp. 22526 | reverse complement strand
GCTTCTGTAGGAGCGAGGCTTGCCCGCGATAAGGCCGGACCTGCTCAACACAAATTCCACCTCCATCGTTGTCCCTGTAGCCGCTGCCGCAGGCTGCGACCGGCACCGCAGGGGCCGCAAAACCTGGCAACGCGGTCTACCTGATGGATCGGAAATACCGCCCCTGCGCCGGCTACGCCGTCGATCGCAGCCTGCGGCAGCGGCTACAATGCCGGCGTGATGCACGCTCAGGACACCCCCGACATGAACGCCCCCACCTCCGGCAGCGAAGCCGAAACCCTGATTGCCCGGCTGGACTGGGCCGCCACGCCGCTGGGCGCGGTCGACCACTGGCCGCAGAGCCTGCGCACCGCGGTGGACATCGTGATCCACTCGCCGATGCCGATGCTGCTGTTGTGGGGCGCGCAGCTGACGCAGATCTACAACGACGGCTTCGCCCTGCTGGCCGGCAACAAGCACCCCGGCGCCTTCGGCCAGTCGGCCCATCTGACCTGGCCGGAACTCAAGGACTTCGCCGCACCGATCTACAGCGCCGTGCTGCAAGGCCAGGTGCGCACCTTCAGCGAAAAACCCTTCACCCTGCAGCGCCACGGCCGTGAGTCGGAGGTCTGGCTGGACCTGACCTACAGCCCGATCCGCGACGAAAGCGGCGAAGTCGCCGGAATCCTGGTCACCAGTATCGAAACCAACGAGCGCCGGCGCATCGCCCTGGAACTGGAGCAGCGCTCGGCGGCCAGCCTCAAGGCCCAGCACGAAACCGAAGAACGCCTGCAACTGGCGCTGGCGGCCACCGACGCGGTCGGCACCTGGGACTGGGACATCGGCGACGACCGTTTCATCGCCGACGCCCACTTCGCCCAACTGCACAGCATCGACCCGGCCCTGGCCGGGCAACTGCCCATCAGTGAATACCTCAAGGGCGTGCACCCGGAAGACCGCGCCATGGTGGCGCGCAGCATCAAGCACTGCATCACCCACGGCACCGAGTACGCCGAGGAATACCGCCTGCAACAGCCCGACGGCCAGATCCGCTGGGTGTTCGCCCGCGGGCGCTGCTACAAGGATCACCACGGCCGGCCGGTGCGTTTCCTCGGCGCCGCCCTGGACCTGACCGACCGCAAGCAGATGGAACAGGCGCTGCGCCAGAGCCAGACCGAGTTGCAACTGATCATCAACGCCATGCCGGTGCTGATCGGCTACGTCGACCACGAAGAGCGCTTTCGCCTGAACAACAGCGCCTACCTCGACTGGTACGGCCTGACCCCGCAGGAGCTGTACGGCCGGACCATCCGCGAGGTGATCGGCGACGCCCTCTACGCCACCCGCGCCGACAAGATCGCCGCCGCCCTGGCCGGCAAGCCCTGCAGCTTCGAAGCCAAGACGCCGCACCGCGACGGGCGCACACGGCATGCATTGATGAAGTACCTGCCGCGCTACGGCGCCGACGGCGCGATCAATGGCTTCTACATCTTCGTGATCGACGAAACCGAGCGCAGACAGACCGAGGAGGCCCTGCGCCACCTCAACGAAACCCTGGAAGAACGGGTGGCCGAGCGCACCCAGGCGCTGGCCGCCGCCAACCAGCGCCTGCAGAGCGAGATGTTCGAGCGCGAGCGCGCCGAAAACGCCCTGCGCCATGCGCAGAAGATGGAAGCCGTGGGCCAGCTCACCGGCGGCATCGCCCATGACTTCAACAACATGCTCACCGGCATCATCGGCAGCCTGGAGCTGATGCAGCGCTACATCGATGACAATCGCAGCGCCGAGATCGGCCGCTTTACCGAGGCTGCAATGTCCTCGGCCAAGCGCGCGGCCGCCCTCACCCATCGCCTGCTGGCGTTTTCCCGGCGCCAGTCGCTGGACCGCCGGCCGCTGGAACCGAACCAACTGGTGCGCTCGCTGCACGACCTGTTCAACCACACCAAGGGCGAGCATATCGAGCTGCAGATGAACCTGGGCGACAACGTCTGGTCGATCAACAGCGACGCCAGCCAGCTGGAAAACGCCCTGCTCAACCTGGTGATCAACGCCCGCGACGCCATGCCCGACGGCGGCGTGCTGACCATCGAGACCGCCAACAGCTACCTCAACGGCAGCGACCTGGGCACCCTGGAACCGGTCAAGGCCGGCGACTACGTGATGCTCGGCGTCAGCGACAACGGCGCCGGCATGACCCCGCGGGTGCTGGCCAAGGCTTTCGACCCGTTCTTCACCACCAAGCCCATCGGCCAGGGCACCGGCCTGGGGCTGTCGATGATCTATGGTTTCGCCCAGCAATCCGGCGGCCACCTGACCATCACCAGCGAACCGGGCCAGGGCACCTGCGTGCGCCTGTACCTGCCGCGCCTGCACAGCGCCGTCCAGGCCGACAGCCCGGCACAGGCCAGCGTCGAAGCGCCGTACGCGGTGGCCGGCGAGTCGGTGATGCTGGTGGAAGACGACCCGGCGGTGCGCATGCTGGTGCTCAACGTGCTGCGCGAGCTGGGCTACACCGCCTTCGAGGCCGAGGACGCCAAGAGCGCGCTGCCATTGCTGGAGTCCGAGCGGCGCGTCGACCTGCTGGTGACCGACGTCGGCCTGCCGGGCATGAACGGCCGGCAACTGGCGGAGATCGCCCGCCAGCGGCGGCCGCAACTCAAGGTCCTGTTCATGACCGGCTACGCGGAAAAGGCCGCCGAGCGCCAGGGCTTTCTCGACGCCGGCATGGACCTGATCGCCAAGCCGTTTTCCATCGAGGCGCTGGCCCAGAAGATTCGTCAGATGATCGGCCAGCAGGGCTGATTTCAGGCATAATCCGCGACCGCCGTCCGCACCGTTCCAAGGTAACCGCCCCATGAAAGCCCAAGCCCGCCACATCCTGGTGAAAACCACCGAAGAGGCCGAACAGCTCAAGCAACGCATCGCCAAGGGCGAGGCCTTCGACGTGCTGGCGAAGAAATACTCCACCTGCCCCTCCGGCAAACGCGGCGGCGACCTGGGTGAAGTACGGCCGGGGCAGATGGTCGGGGCCATCGACCAGGTGATCTTCAAGAAGCCCCTGCGCACCGTGCACGGGCCGATCAAGAGCAAGTTCGGTTATCACCTGGTGCAGGTGTTTTACCGCGATTGACCGCGTCGCCTGACAACGCATCGCGGGCAAGCCTCGCTCCTACAGAAGCGACCTGTACTTCTGTAGGAGCGAGGCTTGCCCGCGAAAAATCCCAAAACCTCTACGCGATGACTGATCTGCGCTTTACCGGCGTCACCGCTCAACCTCATGCACGCGGGATCAACGCCCCCGGCACCTGAATCACCCGGCTCGCCAAGCGATGCCCAGCCTCCGCCGCCTGCTCCGGGCTACCGCCCCGCAAGCGACACGCCAGATACGCCGCACTGAACGAATCCCCCGCCGCCGTGGTATCCACCACCCTTTCCACCCGCTGTGCCGGTACCTCGAACGACTCGCCGCCACAACGGATCAGGCACGCTTCGGCGCCACGCTTGAGCACCACCTCCGGCGTATCCGGGTAAGCCGTAAACACCGCCGCACTGTCGCCATACCCGAACAACGCCTGCTCGTCATCCACCGTCAGCAACGCCAGATCGACATAGGCCAGCACCTGGAGATAAGCCGCCCGCGCCTGCTCTACTGAAGCCCAGAGCCGTGGCCGGTAGTTGTTGTCGAAGACAACCCACGCCCCACGCTGGCGCGCCTCGATCAAGGTATCGATCAGCTTCTTGCGCCCCTGCTCGCCCAGCACCGCCAGGGTGATGCCGCTGAAATACAGCACATCGTAGGCCGGCAGCGCCGCCAGGATCGGCTCGGCCGCGGGGGTGGTGAAACAGTCGCGCACCGCCGCTTCGTTGCGCCAGTAAAGAAAGCGCCGCTCGCCCTTGGCGTCGGTCTGGATGCAATACAACCCGGGCAAACGCCCCGGCAGGCGCTGGACCATGCCCAGGCCGATGCCTTCTTCGGCCCAGCTCTGGCACATCGCATCGCTGAAACTGTCGTCACCGAGTGCGGTGACATAGTCGACCTGAGCGCCCTCGCCCAATTCACGGACCAGGTACACCGCAGTATTCAGGGTGTCGCCGCCAAAGCTCTGTTGCAGGCTGCCGTCGGCGCGGTGTTGCAGTTCGATCATGCATTCGCCGATCAGGGCGATGCGTTTCCCAGCATTGGAAGTGTTCATGGAGGTGTCTCTGACAGTTTTTTGTTGTTGGAAAGGACGTCATCGCGGGCAAGCCTCGCTCCTACAGAAAACAGGTTCGNTGTAGGAGCGAGGCTTGCCCGCGATCACCTGCGCAGCAGGTGCCAGCCCCACCTCAGAAACAGGTCTCCATGCTCTCCACCACATCCAGCCGCTCATCCACCAACAACCCGGTACGCCACTTATCAAAGGTCAAACAGGGGTGCGAAGTACCGAAAGAAATAATGTCCCCCACCCGCAACTCAACCCCCGGAGCCACCGTCATGAACGCATGCTGGTCCATCACCGCCGTGACCTTACAGGCGCTGACATCATCGCCCTTGGCCGGCAGCACGCCCGGCTTGTAGCGCAACAACGGCACCGGCAAACCGGCGTCATAAGCCACATCGCGTTTGCCCAGGGCGATCACCGCAAACCCCGGCTCCGGCAGGGACTGCACATGGGCCCAGACCTCCAGCGCCGGGCGCAGACCTTCGTGCAGGTCGCTGCGACGGTCGAGCACGCAGCACTGCGCCTCTTTGTAGATGCCATGGTCGTGGGCCACATAGCTGCCGGGACGCAGCACACTGAGGAAACGCCCCTGGGCGTTCTGCGCCTCGAAGGACTCGGCGATCAGGTCATACCAGGCCGAACCCGAAGCGGTGATGATCGGCTGGTCGATGGCGAACAACCCGTCGTCCTGCAACTGCACCGCCAGGCGCACCAGGGACGCGGCAAACTCACGGATGCCAGTCACGGCGTGATCGCCATGGATCACCCCTTCGTAGCCCTCAATGCCGCACAAAGCCAAGGCCGGTTGCGCCTTGATCGCCTTCGCCAGTTCCAGCACTTCCTGCTCGCTGCGGCAGCCACAACGGCCGCCGACCACGCCGTATTCGATCATCACGTTCAGGCGCACCCCGCGCGCGGCGAAGAACTGCCCGAGGTCGGCGACGTTGTCCGGGTGATCGACCATGCAATAGAAGTCGAAACCCGGGTCGGCCAGCAGCTCGGCGATCAGCCCCATGTTCGGCGTACCCACCAGCTGGTTGGCCATCAACACCCGGCGCACGCCGTGGGCGTAGGCCGCGCGGGTCTGCACCGCGGTGGCCAGGGTGATGCCCCAGGCGCCCGCCTCCAACTGCCGACGGAACAGCGCCGGGGTCATGCTGGTCTTGCCGTGGGGCGCCAGTTCGGCACCGCTGTCGCTGACGAACTTCTGCATCCAGCGAATGTTGTGTTCCAGCGCCGCGCGGTGCAGCACCAGGGCCGGCAGGCTGACATCGCGCACCAGGCTGACGCCCGGTTGGGCAGCGCCCTTTTCCACCGCGGCATTGATCAAGGCAGAGGACATATTCGAACTCCTTACAGTGCAGCCATTGAGGCTGACGCTAGTCGTTGATGCGACGGGCCAGGCGATTCGCGCTGTCGATCAGCACCCGGCGGTAGTCAGCGTAATTGTTCTGGGCATCGGCCCGTGGCGCGACGATGCACAAGGTGCAGATGCACACCCCGCGCTCGTCCCGCACCGGGGCGGCGAAGCAATGGGTAAAGGTGTCGGCCACGCTGTCGAAGGAAAAGAAACCATCCTCCGTGGCCTGGCGGATTTCCTTCAAGAAAGTCGCCAAAGGCAGGCGCTCACCGTCAGGGAGAATGAAGTCGCGCTCGTCGATCAGCTCGACAATCTGCTCATCGCTCAAATGCCCCAACAGCAAGCGCCCGGAAGCGGTCCAGGGAATCGGTGCGTTCTCGCCGATATTCGAGGAAATGCGGAAATGCCGCTCGCCCTCCTTCATCAGCGCCACCGTGTATTTGCGCCCGTTGAGCAGGCACATCTGCGCGGTCTCGCGGGTCTGGCTGACAATCTCCTGCAAGGCCGAGTCGGCCTCGCGGCTCAGATCGAAATGCCGCAGATGGGCCTGCCCCAGGAAGTACAACTGCCGCCCCAGGTACACATGCCCGTCCTGGCCCACCGGCTCCAGAATCCGCCGCTCCAGCAAGGACGCCACCAGCTCGTACACCGTGGACTTGGGGCTGCCAACACCCTTGGCAATATCGTTGGGCCGCAACGGCTGGCCGATCTCCTTGAGGAAATCGAGAATATCGAACGCCCGGTCCAGCCCCTTGGCCCGGCGCTTGATGGTGTCTTCGGTCATATCAGTGCCACTTCCTACAAATCACGAAATTCCCGGCGCGCCCAAAGCCCCGGCATTGCACCTATCCCTGTAGCCGCTGCCGAGCCTTGGCGAGGCTGCGATCGGCCCCGAAGGGGACGCGGCGACATTGAAACCCATGCGCCCGCGTTGCGGTCGATCGCAGCCTCGCTGGGGCTCGGCAGCGGCTACAGGCGCTCTACAAAAACGCCGCAAATCAGCCCTTCTTCCTGTACGCCACACAATCAATCTCAACCTTGCAATCCACCATCATGCTGGCCTGCACACAGGCCCGCGCCGGCGCATGCTCCGGCTTGAAGTACTCACCGAACACCTTGTTGAAACTCCAGAAATCCCGCGGATCCTCCAGCCACACCCCGACCCGCACCACATCCTCCAGGCCGTACCCCGCCTCCTCCAGAATCGCCACCACATTGCGCATCGTCTGATGCGTCTGCTCAACGATCCCGCCATGAATAATTTCGCCATCCAGTGCCGGCACCTGGCCGGACACATACAACCAGCCATCGGCCTCAACGGCACGAGCGAAAGGACGAGGCTGGCCACCGCCGGCGGTGCTGCCGGTGCCGTAGCGAGTGATGCTCATGGGGTGTTCTCCTAAGTAAAGGGAAGGTTGAGCAGAATAAGCCGTTCCTAAAAAGGTGCTTCTCGTAATTCCAGGAGACACTTATTCCGCTATAACGGATAAAAATATACAACAACGGAAAACTCACGAAGAGTGTGCCATGGGAAAGAGAGGGATAACAGAGGATAGGCAACACATCTGGAACCAAAGAGATAGAGAACAGGCCTGAAATAAATGCTGCTCCCCCCATTAATTCAGCCATTAATGACGGCTCGTGTAAGGCGTTTCTGTATCTGGTGTAAACATGCCCTCCAAGCTTGTTACCCCGCTATACGCCTCCTATATTCCGTTTCGTCGCTCCCAACGCTGCGACCGGATTTGGCCGTCCGAATCTCCATGAGCACACCCTAAACTTCCTTCATGGAGCGTCACCGTTATGGATTTCCAACCTCTCACCTCCTCCAACACCACCAACCACCCCGTCGCCTTTATCAACCCTCAAGCCCCCTTGCTTGACCTGCTGACCTACGCCGGCCTGCGTATCCGCGCTGCCCGGGACATGCTGGACAGCGTGTCCGGTATGACCAGCCGCAACGCCGATGACCTCGAACTGATGCGCTTCTCCAGCGTGGCAACCTTGTTGTTGCAGGACGGATGCGACGTGTTGCACGTGGCAGAACAACGGGCGATGGAGCTGCCAGAGCCTTAACCGAACCGCCTTGGCCTTTGCTCTTGCTGTGCTTTGGCTTTGGCTTTGGCTTTTGATCTTGCTCTTGATCTGCCCGCCCCTTTCCCAGAGGCCAAACGCAGGTCTTGCGCAGGGGGCACCTCGGCAGGGATGCCGAGGTAGCCGCCCTCGGCCAGGGATGGCCGATGGCGGCGGCCCCCGGAGCAGGACCGGAGTGAGGGCATGCCGAGCCTAGGCGAGGCACCGAATGGTGGGGCGAGACCTTTTGGTTACTTTTTGCTGGGCCGGCATTCCGGCGTTTGCCAAAAGTGACCCGCCGTAAGGGCGGAACCATAAGTGGCCGTGACCGCAGGAATGGATATGTACCCGTCCAAAAAATGCAGCGCCAGCACGGACGCCATCGCGGGCAAGCCTCGCTCCTACTGAAGCAGTGATCACATTTGGCGTTACAGATCAGAAGTGGTTATGAGGGCCTGCAGATCGCTTTGCCGTCAGAACATTTACCCGTCATCCCCCTGAAAGGCTTGGCTCAGCGCCTGTTAGCCCTCGCTCGAAATATCCAGCCTAAGCAGATAGCCAAAAGCCCACGAGGTCCAAAGGTGCCCAAACCGAAAGCGTGGGTACAGTGGTGTGTCAGCCGATCCAGCAACGCCGTGGTCATCTTGGCGTCGTCAAATACGCTCGACCATTCCGAGAAGCTGAGGCTGGTCGTGATGACCACGCTTTTGTTCAGGCTGCCCGCCTAATGTGAATCCACCTGCGGCCGATAGGATGGAAGGCTCACCAGTATCGACGTCTTATTTCAGGGTTATCAATGGAAATTCCATACAGCATCAGGCTTTCATTTTTTGATTTCTGGAAGGGGCTCTTCAAAGGCACGCTTTTCATCCAGAAGCGTTTGCGCGGGCATTTGAAGGAGCAGCAGAAGAACTGGCCAAAGAAGCAACAATACAGCCAAGGATATTTCTATCAGGGCTTGGAAGAACTGGGAATCACAGGCCTGAAGCCTACGGGCTTTCGCTTCAAGCAATACGCCATTGATGAAGAATTGAAGGGCGCAGACGTACTGGACATCGGCAGCAACTGCGGTTTTGTCTCAGTATATTGTTCGCGACTGGCGAAATCCGTGACCGCCGTCGAACTCAACCCTTTTCTCAATAAAGTGGCGAAGGATACCGCGCGTTATTTGAAGCGCGACAATATAGAGTTTATAGAAAGCGATTTTTCGGTATTTGCCACAGATAAAAAATTTGATGTAGTGCTGTCGTTTTCCAATCATCACACCATTGATGGCAACCTCAATATGGGGTTTGAAAACTACATGAAGCGCCTGGTGTCGTTTCTAAAGCCGGGTGGCTACCTACTATTTGAAAGCCACAATGTTTTCGGGCCAGGTAGTGGCGCCGTAGGTGATGACGGTGATATGGACGAAAAAATCAAAATAATGAACACCTATTTCTCCATAGAACGCTATCGAATGGTCAACTGTTACATGCGACACATGGTCGATGATGTCGACAAGCTCTTCATTGTTGCGCGGCTCGTGGACAATCCTCCGAAGACGGATTTCTGTCTTGAACAAGCAATCCGTCGCTATCACTATTGATCCTGCATTCAATTTTTTTGGCTACCTATGACACCGTCCAAAAACGGCAGCGCCAGCGCGGACGTTATCGCGAGCAAGCTCGCTCCTACAGGCCGGTGTCATGCAAAGAAACAGTCGCTACCGTAGCGCCCCATCGTTCAAATCTTTGCTGGCTTGGTTTTTGGTCCGTTGGGTACGTAGCCGCTCATCTACGCATGCTTTTTTCGGGGCTGACTTTGACCAGGCAGCCCCCTACTGAAGACCGACGCTCCAGGCTTTAAGGCCATTCTCAAAATTCTGATCCCTATCCCTCAGGCAACTTCAATTCCCCGCTCGACGGTGAATGACAAGCGCTAGGTATCGCCCCTCCCCACTCATTATTGCAATCCCCACAACAGCTCATTGCAAAAGATAGCTAGCTAACTATCAAGACTTCTTATTACCCTCCGGTCTCCAGCCAAATGCTGTCCGCGGGGCTCTAGCCTGCCTATCCGGACAGCATCGATTACTGATGAGGTCACCCATGGAACCAGGCAGTTATCAACTGAGCATGAGTGTGCTCATGACGCCCGACAAAGCCAATTTCTCCGGCAACGTGCATGGCGGCGCCCTGCTCAAGCTGCTCGACGAGGTGGCCTTCGCCTGCGCCAAACGCTATGCCGGGCGCTATGTGGTCACGCTGTCGGTGGACCAGGTGATCTTCAAGGAGCCGATCCATGTCGGCGAACTGGTGACCTTCCTGGCTTCGGTCAATTACACCGGGCGCACTTCGATGGAGGTCGGGGTCAAGGTGATGACCGAGAACATCCACGAGCGCACGGTGCGCCATACCAACAGCTGCTACTTCACCATGGTCGCCGTCGACCCCGACGGGCGCCCGCACCCGGTGCGCGCCTTCGTGCCGGAAACCGCCATCGAAAAACGCCGCTACGCCCAGGGCTTGCTGCGCAAACAACAGCGCCAGGAACTGCAGGAGCGCTACCAGCAGATTCGTAACTCGGACTGAGCCCGCCCTGCTTGCTCGCCTGCCCCCCATGTCTTGCGATTTGCCCAAGGAAAGATCATGAAAATATCGCTGTTGAGTCGCTACGCGACCCTGACCCTCTGCCTTGTCATTACTGTATTCGGCCTGTTGTATTGGCCCGCCAGCCTCTGGGGCCAGGGGCTGATTGTCCTGGCCGGGGTACTTAGCCTCATCGGCCTCAACGACCTGCGGCAAAGCCACCATGCAGTGCGCCGCAACTACCCGATCATCGGCAATATCCGCTACCTGATCGAGTCGATTCGCCCGGAGATCCGCCAGTACCTGCTGGAAGGCGACGACGAAAAGCTGCCCTTCTCCCGCTCGCAGCGTTCGATGGTTTACGCCCGCGCCAAGAACCAGCCCGCGGAAAAAGCCTTTGGCACCCTGGCCGACGTCTATCAGCCGGGCTTCGAGTTCATCAGCCATTCGATGGTCCCGGGCGATGCCTGTGACCCCAGCCAGTTCCGCGTGGTGGTCGGCGGGCCGGACTGCCGGCAGCCCTACAGCGCCTCAGTGTTCAACATCTCGGCCATGAGCTTCGGCGCGCTGAGCGCCAACGCCATCCGCGCCCTGAACAAAGGCGCCAGGCTCGGCGGCTTCGCCCACGACACCGGGGAAGGCAGCATCAGCCCCTATCACCAGGAGTTCGCCGGCGACCTGATCTGGGAAATCGGCAGCGGCTACTTCGGTTGCCGCACCCTGGACGGCCATTTCGATGCCCAGCGCTTCTCCGAGCAGGCCAGCCATCCGCAGGTGAAGATGATCGAGATCAAGCTCAGCCAGGGCGCCAAGCCCGGCCATGGCGGCATCCTGCCCAAACACAAGGTCACCGCCGAAATCGCCCAGACCCGCGGCGTGCAGATGGGCCATGACTGCGTGTCGCCGGCGCGGCATTCGCAGTTCAGCACGCCCATCCAGTTGCTGGAGTTCATCGTCAAGCTACGCAACCTGTCCGGCGGCAAGCCGGTGGGCTTCAAGTTCTGCGTGGGCCATCCCTGGGAGTTCATGGCCATCGTCAAGGCCATGCTCGAGACCGGCATCCAGCCGGACTTTATCGTGGTCGACGGCAAGGAAGGCGGCACCGGCGCCGCGCCCCGGGAGTTCACCGACAACATCGGCATGCCCATGCGCGAGGGCCTGCTGTTCGTACACAACACCCTGGTCGGCGCCGGCCTGCGCTCACAGATCAAGCTCGGCGCCAGCGGCAAGGTGGTCAGTGCTTTCGACATCGCCAGCGTACTGACCATCGGCGCCGACTGGGTCAATGCCGCGCGCGGTTTCATGTTCGCCATCGGCTGCATCCAGTCGCAAAGCTGCCACACCAACAAATGCCCCACCGGCGTCGCCACCCAGGACCCGCTGCGCCAGAAAGCGCTGCAGGTCACGGACAAGGCCGAGCGGGTGCACAACTTCCATCGCAACACCTTGGTCGCCCTCGGCGAGATGCTCAGCGCCGCCGGCCTCGACCACCCGGCGCAGCTGCAGGCCAAGCACCTGGTACGGCGCCTGACCACCACCGAGGTGCGGCTGTTCTCGCAGATCCACGTGTTCCTCGAACCGGGCGAGCTGCTGCAACGGCCGATCAGCTCGGAGTTCTATGCGCGTATGTGGAACATGGCTCAGGCCCACAGCTTTGCGCCGCTGGCTGTGGCTGCGCCGGCCAGGGCTGAGCGGCTGACGTTGGCTTAAGGCAGGTATTGGTAAACCGTCGGTGGCCGCCCATTGGGTGAACAGGCGCCGCATCCAGGATCGAGGGTGCGGCAGCCGCTACAGTGGTCGAAACAAAAGATCAGGCCCAATCGCCGCAAAAAGCCGCCGTAACAATTCATCGCCCGCAGGGGAAACCGATTGCAGGTAATCCCCATCTGCCCAATGACTCCAGCCGGCCTCAAGCACCACTTCACCCAGGCAAAAAGACTGAGCGATACCCTCGTCCCAGCCATCGACGACCTCACCGCAGCGCCCGAACCCCAATCCATCCACCAGATAGGTGCACACCGAGCGCCTGAGTTCGCTACCGTACGCATCGAACTCCAGGCATAGATAACCACTGGCCATCGCAAACAGTCTGGGCTGCATCTGGAACTTCTCCTGGCTGGCTAACGCTTGCTGGCTTGCTGATAAACACTCCCCCGCTCCCGCTTGCCCACGGCAATGACCGTTACCACCAACACCTCATCCACCACCCGATACACCAGGCGGTAGCCAGCCGTGCGCAGTTTGATTTTGTAGGCATTGCCCAAGCCGCTCAGGCGATCGGCCGGGACATGGGGGTTGACGAGTCGTTCCTGCAGCTTCTTCTTGAATTGCTCTTTCAGCGTGGGGCCCAGCTTTTGCCATTCCTTCCAGGCTTTCTCGGAGAACTCCAGCTCATAAGTCATCGAGCGAAACCTTGAGGGTCGGATCATTCTCTCGCTCACGGCACAAGGCGAGCAGTTCCATATCCTCCAGGCGCTCCATCATGGCTTCGTATTCCTTGGCCGGAACGCAGTAAAACGCCGGTTCGTTGCGATTGAGGATAGCCACGGAGGAACCGCCACCGGCCGCAACGGTGCCCATGGGGTTTTTCTTGAGCTCGGAAATGCTCGCAACGACGTTGGACAGAAGGACATGGGTCATGGAGTGCTCTCACGAGTGCTGTTAAGAGCACTCAAAATAGCACCTTTGTGAAGACAAGTACCTTGAGAGCAGACGAGAAGTATCAGGGAACGAGCACTAGCGAAAAAACTCCCCAGGCGTCGCATCGAACTGCTGGCGGAACGCCGCGATAAAGGCCGAGGTCGAGTCGTAGCCGCAGGCCAGCGCCACGTCTGTCACCCGCTCGCCTTGCTCCAGGGGCGTCAGGGCGCCCAGCAGGCGCAGGCGTTGGCGCCAGGCGCGGAAGGTCAGGCCGGTGTCCCGCAGGAACAGGCGGCTCAGGGTTTTCTCTGTCACCCCCAATTTTTCGCTCCACTGCCCCAGGGTGGTCGGCTGGTCCGGGTGCGACTGCAGGCTGCGGTAGATCTGCCGCAGGCGCGGGTCCTGGGGCAGTGGCAGCATCAGGTCCAGTTGCGGGGCGGCGGCCAGTTGGTCCAGCAGGACCTGGGCCAGGCGGCCGTCGGCGCCGTCTTCGGCGTATTCCACCGGCAGCTCGCTGAAGGCGCGGATCAATTCGCGCAGCAGGCTGCTCACCGCCAGCACCTGACAGGTCGCGCCGGCCCAGGCGGTGACACGGCAATCCAGGTAGAGGCTGCGCATTTCGGTGCGCGGCGAGCTGAACACCTTGTGCGGCATGCCGGCCGGGATCCACACCGCCCGCTGCGGCGGGGCGATGAAACGCCCGGCGCTGGTCTGCACTTCCAGCACGCCCTGGATGGCGTAGGACAACTGCACCCAGGGGTGGCTGTGGCGCCGGGTCAGGGCCCGATTGGGCAGGGATTCGGTGCGCCCGTACACCGGTCGCGGCAGGCTCGGCAGACCGGGAATACTGCGGCGGACGATCTTTTCATGTCCTTTAGGCGGCATTTACTGGCTCATTGGCGTTAGTCGGCAGTCCGCCATCACGTTAGAGTCGGCCCACCGCCCTGGCAACCCCTGGATGATTTCGCTATGAGCCGCTCCCGTCTTTTGCCCGACAATTTCACCCTGACCCTGATCGGCGTGGTGCTGCTGGCCAGCTTCCTGCCCGCCAGCGGCCAGGTGGCGCTAGGCTTCGGCTGGCTGACCAACGCCGCCATCGCCCTGCTGTTCTTCCTCCACGGCGCCAAGCTGTCGCGCGAGGCGATCATCGCCGGGGCCGGCCACTGGCGCCTGCACCTGCTGATCTTCAGCCTGACCTTCGTGCTGTTCCCGATCCTCGGGCTGGCGCTCAAGCCGCTGCTGTCGCCGCTGATCGGCAATGAGCTGTACCTGGGCATGCTCTACCTCTGCGCCCTGCCCGCCACCGTGCAGTCGGCGATTGCCTTCACCTCCCTGGCCCGGGGCAATGTGCCGGCGGCGATCTGCAGCGCCGCGGCGTCCAGCCTGTTCGGGATTTTCCTCACGCCGTTGCTGGTGACCCTGCTGCTGAATGTGCACGGCGATGCCGGCTCGACCCTGGATGCCATTGTGAAGATCAGCGTGCAATTGCTGCTGCCCTTTATCGCCGGACAGATCGCCCGCCGCTGGATCGGCGCCTGGGTGGGCCGCAACAAGAACTGGCTGAAATTCGTCGACCAGGGTTCGATCCTGCTGGTGGTCTACGGCGCCTTCAGCGAGGCGGTGAACGAAGGCATCTGGCAGCAGATTCCGTTGTGGAACCTGGCCGGGCTGGTGCTGGCCTGCGGCGTGCTGCTGGCGTTGGCACTGCTGGCCTCCAGCCTGTTGAGCAAGCTGTTCGGCTTCAACCAGGAAGACCGCATCACCATCCTGTTCTGCGGCTCGAAGAAGAGCCTGGCCACCGGCGTGCCCATGGCCCAGGTGCTGTTCGCCGGCAGCACCATGGGTGTGCTGATCCTGCCGCTGATGCTGTTCCATCAGATCCAGCTGATGGTCTGCGCGGTGCTGGCCCAGCGTTACGCCAAGCGCCCGGAATCGATCCCGGAACTGATGGCGCAGGTCGATCCCTGATATCTGATGAACAACAGTCCCCTTGTAGGAGCGAGCTTGCTCGCGATAAATCGTCAACGAAAACGTGCTGCACCTGACCGCCTCAACTTCGCGGATCGCGAGAGCGGCTCCTCCTACAGGTCCCTGTGACGGCGATCAGTTGTGTTTCGGGCCGCCCTTCCACGGCGCGTATTCGACCAGCACGCTGCCCCGCGCCAGCCCCTTGTCGCCCACCTTGAAGCCGGGCATCTGCCGCAGGTTCATCTGCTTGCATTGCGCGGTCAGGCGCGCCTGCAGGTCGCTATCCAGCTTGAAAGCGTCCCGCCGTTCGGCAACCGGATCGAGGTTCACCAGACACTCCTGCACCTGCCCCTGGGCATTGGCGACAAACCGCACATGGGCCTTGCCAATACTGTCGACGGGCTGCTTGCCCAAGGCCTGCGTCCAGAAGAAGCGGCTTTGCGCATAGGCCTGGACCGTCCGCGCTCGCCACTGACGCTCAGCTTCGGACTCGACGAGGGCCGGAAATACCAGCGGCGCGACAATCACCATCTCCCCCTCAGGCCCGTACATTTCGGCCGGCACCTCAGGGAACAGGCTGTCCCAGCACACCTGCCTGGCCAGGCTTTCCAGGGCCGGGACCGGGGCCAGGTGGGCGTTGGGGCGGATCTCGCAACTACTCAGCTCGTTCCGGCGATTGATCTTCACCACCAGGTCCACCGTCCCTACCAACGCCTGGCTGTTGGCGGCAAAGGCATTGCGCACCATCAAGGCCCTGAACTGATCGCTGAATGCCTGGGCATTCTGCTGTAGCGATGCCTCTGCCGCGGGTTGAAGATCCGGTGCGGCACTTTTTGGCGTCTGGCAACCGGCCAGGGACAACACGCCGGCCAGGATCAACGGCAGCGTCAGCCGGGGCGCGATGAGACGGGATGGACTGGACAACAGGCTCAATTCCATTTGTTCGAAACTCTCGGGTAAAGGGGGAAGTCGTGCGGGGGGGCTGGGTTCAATGCGTCATTTCACTGACGATTGAGGCGCGCACTATTTAGTGCTCGACCCAGCAACGTCACAGGCTGCTATGTCGACCGGGCGCGGCCAATCTGTAGAAGCTTCAAGCGGTTATTCCTGTGGGGAAGCCAGGGTTTGTGCTTTTGTCAGGGGCGGCAAGCCGATAGCATAGCGCCACTTTTTTTGCCGGTCGGCGATCTTACATGGATGTTTTTATGCGTTCCTTGCTCGCGCTTTGCGCGTTGTCCCTTCTTGCTGGTTGCAGCATCGAACAACAGGCTACCCCTGCCGAATCAACCCTGGTCGCAGGAATTCATCCAGACTTTACCGCGGCCAATCGCGATGCCATGCAGGCCAAGGACTTGCAGGTTGAGGTGCTGCCTACCGGCACGCGCCAAGTCGACGAGGTGGCTGAATGAGCCGTGTGCTGAATGACTTTCGGCCTTTAAAGCCTGCTGAACAAAAATTGCTGAGATGTACGCTTTCAGGAAAAGTCGCCAGCTTCAGCGCGCACCGACCGGAGCAGGCGACATCGGAAAACTTCATTCGCGCGGACTTCCTTCGCTTCCTGATTATGGGAGGGGACGAGACAAATATCGTGCATGAACAGGGTGTAAGGCTCCGGGGAGCTTACATCGAGGGAATACTGGACCTTCGCTCAAGCAAGATACCTACCGCCTTCTTGCTGCAAAACTGCCTTTGCTTCAATACGCTCTTCTTGAACAATGCGTCCATCGATGGTCGAGTGAGCCTGGATGGCAGTGCCTGGGCAGGAATCCAGGCCCCACTCGTGTCAATAGCAGGCTCTCTTTCCCTACGTCAGCTGTTCTCTTTCGGCTCAATCAACCTGCTCGGCGCCAAGATTGAAGGTTCATTAACCCTTAGCGAGAGTTCTATCGATGGCCGAGGTTTTGCAGCCATACGCGCCGACCGCATCCAGATCAGCGGAAACCTGAACATGCGAGGAGGGTTCTCCTCCATTGGTGACGTTAGCCTTGCGGGCATTACCCTGAACGGCCAGTTGAATTGCACGTCCTGCCGCATCATTGCGGTTAAAGACGTCTCATTGGCAATGGACGGCTCTGTCATTAAAGGCAACGTCAATCTGTCAACCGACTTCAGATCTGAAGGTACCGTTCGACTTTCAGGAGCCAACATCGGAGGTCAGCTCAATTTCACTGGCGCGCGACTCGATGGTAGGGGCGGTTACGCCCTGATTGCCCAATCCGCATTTATCGCAGGCTCGTTAATTGTCAAGGGACTGGCGATCCCCCTTCAAAAAGCCCTTCTCAACAATACAAAAGTCAGGACGCTGACCGATGATGCACAGTCTTGGGGAGAGGGTTTGCAACTGGACGGGTTTACCTATGACTTCCTGAGTAATGGAGCAAAAGCCAAAACCCGACTTGCCTGGCTGGATAAACAAATACCCTCTGCTGCGGGAACCAATGGTTCAAAAGGCGAAAAGAGCGGGTTTCGCCCACAACCCTGGCGGCATCTGAAACACAAGCTCGAAGAAATGGGACATGCCGATGAAGCCCAGGAAGTCGGGATCGCCTTCGAGAGGCGTTTGCGCGAGGTAGGCTCCGTGGGCAAGAGAACGGCTCACTGGCCTCGGGGATTTCGCTGGCTTGGTATTGTCCCGCATGTGCTTTATGGCGCCCTCACCGGCTACGGCTATCGCCCCATGCGCCTGCTGGCCTGGATCCTCGGCATCTGGCTAGCCTTCACCGCCGTCTACTGGTACGCCGCCGTCGAGCAGAACGTGTTCGCCCCAAGCAACCCGCTGGTGTTCCAGAACGACGCCTATACCACTTGCCGAAAGGAGTATGGAGAAGGCTGGCAAAAGCGCTCGCCCGATACGCCCATCCCTTCAGGGATCGGCAACTGGTACACCTGCGATGCCTTGCGTGGTGAGTACACCGGCTTCAGCCCTGGCGCCTATTCGCTGGACATCCTGTTGTCACTGGTCGATCTGCAACAGGAGAAGGATTGGGGACCGATCACCACGACGCCCTCCCCCAATGCCTGGCTGGAGTTCTGGAACTGGGATTGGGGACATAGCATCCGCTTTCTGGTGTGGCTCGAAACCCTCATCGGCTGGGGCATCAGCCTGTTGCTGGTGGCGATCGTCTCCGGTCTGACCCGGCGCAAGGAATAAGCGTCTATACCTGCACGGGCTCGCACGGGGCCTGTTCACCCCCCTTCACGGTCAAACAAGGAAGCTTCACATGAGCGCCATCGGCAATTTTCTCTGGTTTATCCTCGGCGGCATTTTCATGGGTCTGTGCTGGTGGCTGTGGGGCATCCTGGCCTTTATCAGCATCGTCGGCATTCCCTGGGGCCGGGCCTGTTTCGTCATCGGCGCGTTCTCGTTCTTTCCGTTCGGCAAGGAGGCGATCAGCCGTCGCGAACTGAACAACAAGGACGATATCGGCACCAGCGGCCTGGGGGTGATCGGTAACGTGCTGTGGTTCGTGTTCGGCGGTATCTGGCTGGCGCTAGGGCATGTGATGTCGGCGCTGCTGTGCTTTATCACCATCATCGGCATTCCCTTCGGCATCCAGCACCTGAAGCTGGCGGGCATCGCCCTGGCGCCGATCGGCAAAACCATAGTGCGCAAGGAAGTGGCCGCCGCGGCGCGCACCTTCAATGCCCAGGATGCAGCGCTGAAACAGCGTCAGCCAGGCTGAAGCCCAGGCGCGGAGGCCTCGTCGAGGCCTCTGCCGCTGCGCATGCTGACCGGCATTCTCCCCACGCTGCGCACTCCGACCGTGGCCATTACGTATCGGCGGCGCCCTCAAGCTCGCAACCTGACCGCCAAAGCCGCGTCACCTTGAAACAAACCGCACCAGGACCTTGAAGGACGCCCACAGTGGCGCCCGCCGCAGTTGGACAAGTCCCACGCCCACTGCTTTCATTCAGCCCCGGGACCCTGCGCAGTCCGCGCTCTCGCCAGGAGGCTTGTCGCCCCCGCCCACCCGCTCACGCCCAAGGCCCGCAATGCTCAAGACCATTGAAGCGCAAGTGCTGAAACAGGCCACGCCGCCGGCCCTCAAGGCCGAGTTCGCCCAGTACGACTTCGAACGGCTGCACGGTTTCTGCCTGCTGATCTACGTCGCCAGCATCAGCATCTGGCTGCTGTTCAACCTGATCGTCAGCTTCCCCGGCAAGCAGGGCTTCACCCTGTATTCGATGGCGTTCCTGGCCGCGCTGACGATCAACGCGATCATGCTGGCCTTCACCACAAAGGTCCGGCACTTCCAGTGGCTCAACCTGGTCTTCGTGCTGATCATCGGCGCGGGCATCCGCCTGGTGATCGAAGGCCTGCCGCTGGCGTTGCGCCCCGACTGGCTGATCATCGGCGCCTCGAGCATTCTCTACAGCGCCTCGGTGCTGCCCCTGCGGCGCTGGTCGTTCTTCGCCACCGTCGTGCTGACCTGGGTGGTGCTCGACCCGTTCATCATGACCCAGACCTCGGTACTGGAACTCAAGGGCGCCATGCTGCTGATCTACGCCCTGTTCCTCACCGCCCTGACCCTCTACAGCTTCATCAAGCTGCGCCAGGCCAAGCTGCACACCTACATCATGTCCAAGCTGCTGCTGGAGCAGGCCTACAACGACACCCTGACCGGCATCCCCAACCGCCGCTCGTTCATGGCCCGCGCCGGCGAACAGCTGGCGGCGCAACCCCGGGAGCATGACCACTATCTGGCGATGATCGACGTCGACAACTTCAAGACAGTCAACGACCTGTACGGCCACGACATCGGCGACGAGGTGCTCAAGCGGGTGGCCACGGACATCAGCACGGTCATGGCCGGTTTCGACTACGCGCGCCTGGGCGGCGAGGAGTTCGCCATCTACCTGTGCGGTGTGCGGCGCGGCGACGTGGAGCAACTGGCCGAACGCCTGTGCCAGGTGGTGCGCCAGGCACCGGCCCGCCACCCGGTGACCATCAGCATCGGCCTGGCCCGGGTCGAGGACAGCGACAGCCTGAACCAGGCGCTGGTCAAGGCCGACAAGGCGCTGTACCAGTCCAAGCACACAGGCAAGGATCGTTACACCTTTTACCCGTGACGGCTGCGGCAACGCACCAGCGCGACCCGCCGGTCAAATAAGATAAACTGCCGCCCTATCTTGTTCAGGCGCCCCCTTCATGCCCGCAGAGCACGCCCCCAAGCCCTATACCCTCCTGGCGATCGACGACGACCCGCAGTCGTTGATCGTGCTCTCGAAAACCCTGACGACCGAATATGAAGTGCTGCTGGCGAAGAACAGCGAGCGCGGCCTGGCCCTGGCCCGCAGCGCCAGCCCCGACCTGATCATCCTCGACATCCTGATGCCCGAGATGGACGGTTTCCAGGTGCTCAGCGAACTCAAGAGCCACCCGGCGACCGCCGCCATCCCGGTGATTTTCCTGACCTCGCGCAGCAGCGTCGAAGACGAGCGCCTGGGCCTGCTGCTCGGCGCCGCCGACTACATCGCCAAGCCGATTTCGCCGCCGGTGGTGCTGGCCCGGGTGGCGATGCAACTGGGGTACCGCGACAAGCCCCTGCACAGCCCGCAACCGGCGGCCGAGCCCTCGGCCGGCAGCGACATGCGCGACGGCTTTATCGGCGCCCTGGCCTTGCAGCTGGCCGGCAACCCGCAGATCCGCCTCGAGGCGCTGCTCGATACCTTGTCGATCCTGCTCGACAGCGGCGTGACCCAGAGCGACCCCGCGGCGTTTCGCAGCGCCGCCTGCCTGGCCCTGATGGGCCTCAACCAGCCCGGCAGCAGCATCGGCCAGGCCCTGGCCCACAGCCGGGTGCTGATCGAGGAGATTCTCGCCCACGCCGACCCGGAAGACCGCATCCTCAACCTCGCCTGGAAAATCACCCATGCCGAGGCGCTGCTCAAGGGCGACCGCAGCCCGGCAAACCTCGATCTCCCGTTCTCGGCCCGCCTGTTCGCCCTGGCGCTGAACTACCACCTGAGCCTGCTGCAACCCGGCGGCGACCTTGCCAGCCGGCATGCCCGGGCCATGGCGCTGATGTATCAACAGCCGGGGTTCGAGCAATGCATCGCCTGCAGCCCGGAGTCGCTCTCGGCGGCCTTGCTGAGTTCGTCACAGAGCTTTTTCGGCCCGTGAACGGACAGTGAGCCTTGCCCATGCCTAACCTCGCCGACCTGGAACTGTTCGTGCTGATTGCCGAGTTGCAGGGCCTGTCGCCCGCGGCGCGGATCATGTCGATCACCCCGGCCGCCGCCAGCCTGGCACTCAAGCGCCTGGAGAACCGTCTCGGCGTGCGCCTGTTCACCCGCTCCACCCGCACCATGAAACTCACCCCCGAGGGCGTGCGTTACCTGGAAAGCGCGCAGCACGCCCTGAAGATCCTGGCCAACGGCAAGCGCTCATTGACCCACGACGACGGCATGCTCGAGCTCACGGTGTCTTCCGACCTGGGCCGCAACCTGCTGCTGGACCTGCTCGCCCGGCTCAAGCAGCAACGGCCGCGCCTGTATATCAAGCTGGCCCTGAGCGACAAGGAAGAGGACCTGCTCAAGGGCCGCTTCGACGCAGCGCTGCGCTATGGCAAAAGCCTGGCGCTGGACCTGGTGGAACTGCCGGTGCTCAAGCAGCACCACTTCATCGCCTGCGCCGCGCCCGGCTACCTGGCCGAACATGGCACGCCCGAATCGCCGGAGCAGTTGAGCGAGCACGAGTGCATCATCTGCCACAGCATTGGCCGGCCGGAGAGCCGCTGGCGTTTCCACGCGCCGGGCCAGATCGAGGACGTGCGGGTGCAGGGGCACTTCTGCTGCGACGATGGCGATGCCGCTCGGCGCTGGGCGGTGGCCGGCCACGGCGTGGTCTATCTGCCGCTGTTGAACGTGGTCGAGGACCTGCTCGCCGGGCGCCTGCTGCCCCTGCTCCCGGGCTGGCAGGCCGACGCCGCGCCGCTGAGCCTGGTGGTATCCCACCGCTCGCAAATCACCGAATCGCTGCGGGCTTTGCATCAGTGCCTGGTGGAGCACTGCGCGGACCGGATGGCGCGCTACCTCGACCTGACCCGGACCGCGCGCTAACCCTGGGCTGCGCGCAAATCGACCAGCAGCTCATCGGCCTGCTGGAACTCCAGCCGGTAGATCCGCTCCTGAATGGCCCGCAGGGCGCTGCAAGGGTTCTGCTCGCACAGCTCATCGATCAGCGCCAGGGCCTGCGCATTGTGATTGCGCAGCAGCTTGGCCAGTCGCTCCAGTTTCAGCACCTGCTCACTGTCCAGCGCTTCGTTCTCCCGGACCAAAGGTCCGGCACCCGCCGCTGGCAAACACACAAGACCAGCCAGCACCGGCTCCAGGCACAACGCCAGCTGGCGGATCAAGGGCACCAGGTCGGCCTGCCCGGCACAGTGCTCCTCCAGTTGCCTGGCGGCCTGCCGGACCGCCGTGGCGCCGATGTTGCCCGCCGCCCCCTGCAGGCTGTGGGCCAGAAAGCCGATGACCTGCAAGTCCTCAGCGGCATGGGCCCGCCACAGGCGTTCGATGATTCCTTGCTGGTCATCGCGAAAAACCGCCAGCAGTTTCTGGTGCAGCGCCAGGTCCTGGTTCACCACCGCCAGCCCGAGCGCCGAGTCGATGCCCGCGTAGCTCGGCGTCGAGACGCCGTTGGGCAGGCTTGCCGCAATCTCCCCCGCGGGCAGTTCCAGGTGTTTGATCCAGCGCACCAGGGTCCGATAGAAGGCCGTGACCTCCAGGGGCTTGCTGACCAGGTCGCTCATGCCGGCGGCCAGCACCCGGCCCTGGACATCGGCCTGGCTGCTGGCGGTCACCGCGATGATCGGCAGCGAGCGCAGGTGTGGGTAACCGCGGATCTTGCGCGTGGTGCCGTAGCCGTCCATGACCGGCATCTGGCAATCCATCAGCACCCCGTCGAAGCGACCGTCCTCGAGCAACCGCTGCAAGGCCTCGGCACCATTGTCGGCCAGCACCACCTGGACCCCGGCGCGCTGCAGCAGGCCCTGCAACACATCCTGGTTCAGCCGGTTGTCCTCGACCACCAGCACCCGCGTCCCCGCCAGCAACCGTGCGTAGTCGTTGACCGTGCACAGCCCCGCCGCGCCGGCCACCGATGGGGTGGCCGGCGTGCTGCAACTCGGCACAGGCAACTCCTGCGGCCGTAGCTGCGGCAGGCTCAACTGCACGGTGAACTTGAACACCGCGCCCTGCCCCGGCTTGCTGTGCACCCAGATATCGCCCTGCATCATCTGCACGATCTTTTTCGAAATGGTCAGCCCCAGGCCGCTGCCGCCGTAACGCCGGCTGATGGACAGGTCGGCCTGGACAAAGGCATTGAACAGCCGCGCCTGCTGCTCCTCGCTGATGCCCACCCCGGTGTCGGTGACGCTGAAGCACAGCAGCGCCTTGTCGTTCCACTGGCGCACCAGGCACACGCCGATGCACACATGGCCGGCCTCGGTGAACTTGATCGAGTTGTCCACCAGGTTGGTCAGCACCTGGGCCAGGCGCAGCGGATCGCCGACATAGCTGCGCGGCAACATGGCGGGAATGTCCAGGCGCAGCTGCAGCGCCTGTTCTTCCGCGCGCTGGCGCACCAGCAGCAACACATCGTCCACCAGCTCCCGCAGGTCGAAGCAGACCTGCTCCATGCTCAGCTTGCCGGCTTCGATCTTCGACAGGTCGAGCACGCCGTTGATGGTGCCCACCAGGTTCCTCGCCGCGCGGTCGATCTTCTCGATGTAGTCGCGCTGCACCCGTTCCAGGGGCATGTCTTGCACCAGGTGGGCCATGCCGATGATCGCGTTCAACGGCGTGCGGATCTCATGGGACATGCTGTCGAGAAACTCCGACTTGGCCTGGGTCGCCAGCTCGGCGTCGCGCCGCGATTGCTGGATCTGCGCTTCCACCGCCTTGCGCTCGCTGATGTCGAAGATCACCCCGTCCAGGTACTGCGGCACCCCGTCCACGACAATGGTCTGGCCCTTGTCGTAGACCCAGCGCACCTCCTCGCTGGCGGTGATGATGCGGTATTCGAGCATATAGCTGGCGCTGTTCAGGCAACCTTGGAATATCTCCAGGTCGTCGGGGTGGACCAGGTCGCGATAGCTGTGCCCGGCGAGAAAATGCGTCGCCGGAAAACCGCTCAGGCCTTCGATGGCATCGCTGACGAACACCATGGTGCGCGCGCTGTCCGGCAGGCTGCGGAACACCACCCCGGGAATGTTGGCGATCATCGACTGCAGCTTGGTCTGGCTGTCGACGATCGACTGCTGCACCTCGACCGCTTGCGTGATGTCCTGCAGCACGCCGGTGACCCGCGTCGGCGCGCCATCGGCATCGCGCTGCATGACCCGGCCGATGTCCAGCACCCACAACCAGCGCCCGCTTTTGCTGCGCATGCGGTACTCGGCGCGGTACTCCTCGACTTCGTTGTTCAGGTGCGCCCTGAGCCTGGCCATGACCGGCTCATGGTCCTGCGGATGGACCAGACAGGCCCAGCGGTCCAGGCCATTGCCAAAGGTCTGGTCCAGTTCCTCCTTGCTGTAGCCGAGGATCCGCAGCCAGACATCGTTGTTGATGACGATCCCCAGGCTGAGGTTCCAGTCCCACAACCCCAGCGCCCCGCTTTGCAGGGCCATGTCCAGGCGCCGCTCGCTCTGCTCGATCCGCGCCACATCGGCCTTGTGCCGTCGGGCATCGGCCAGGCGCCGCAGGCCGCCCCACAGCAACAGCAGGAACAGCACAGCGCTCAAGCCCTTGATCAGCAGCACCTGCTCGGCCGGCAGCACCGCATCCAGGTCGCCCAGGGTGATCAGGGTCCAGGGACCGCTGGGGTCGTTCCAGTCGAAGTCGGCCCGGGACAGGCTGTAGCGCCGGCCATCCAGCTTGACCTGCGGCTGATGGGCATCGAATGGCAAGCGTTCGGGCACCCCCTGGGCGAACGGGTAGTCACCGAACTGGCGGCGGATCTCGCCGCTGAACTCGCGCAGCGACCAGCCACGGTCGGCCTTGAGTAGAAAATCCGGAGTGCTGGCGGCCAGCACCACGCCGCTGGGCGACAGGATCATCTTCAGGTCGTCGCCATACTGTTTGCTCAGGCTGGTATCGAGCATCTTGCCGTCGAAGCGCGCCACCAGTACCCCGATCACCTTGTCCTGGCGCGTGCGCGACTCGTAGACCGGGACCGCCATGTAGAACATGCGGGTGCCGGTGGTGGCGCTGATCGCGCCATAGACGCTGCTGCCACCATTGAGCGCCACCTTGAAATAGGGCCGGAAGGCCACGTTCAGCCCCAGCGGCGCCTGGCCCTGGTGATCATGGGCCGCCACCACCACTCCGTCGCGATTGAGGACAAAGGCATGGTTGGCGCCCACCACCATGGACAGCGTCTTCAACGGGATCGCCGCCTGCTCCATCAATTCCGCCGAGGGCTCGCGCTCCAGGATCACCCGTTTCAACGAGGGGTTGTGGCGCCCCAGGATCGACAGCGCGCCAATGGCAAAACCGTCGGACTTCCACTGCTGCAGATCCGCCGCGTACTCCTGGGTCTGCATCTCGATACTGGCCTGGTAGACGTCCTCGACCTGCAGGCGGTAGTAGTTGCCCAGCGCCACCGCGGCACCGACCGCGATCACCACGCCCAGGGCGTAGCACCACCCTCTGTGGCTGTCGAAGACGTTCATTAACCTGTGCAACACCTCGCCCCTTTACCTGATGAATCTGTGCCCGTCGCCCTGACAGACAGCCTCAACGCGCCGCCAGCCGGCGTGGAAACTCCGGCGGCAGGAAATCGCGGTCGGGATCGTAGTCGGCCTTGAGGTAATCACAAAGCGCCTTGAGGTCCTGGGGCGACAAGGTTCCCACCGACTGCTTGAGCCGCAGGGTGTCGAGAATGTAGTCATAACGGCTGTCGTTGTACTGGCGCACGGCGTTATACAACTGGCGCTGAGCCTCCAGCACATCGACGATATTACGGGTGCCGACCTGGAAACCCAGCTGCGAGGCCAGCACCGCGCCCTGGTTGGAAATGATCGACTGGCGCCGCGCCTTGACCTGGTCGACCCCGCTGTTGAGGCCGCGATGCAGGTTGCGGGTCTGCTCCACCACCTGGCGCCGCAGGTTGTCGTTGAGGTACTCGCGCTGATTCATCCGCTGGTGGGCCTCGCGCACCTGGGAAGAGGTCTGGCCGCCGCTGAACAGTGGAATGTTCAACTGCAGGCCGACGGAGCGCTGCTCGACATTGCCGCCATAGCCGCTGCCACGGATATCGCTGTTGCCGTACCCCAGGTTGTCGTTGTCGCCGGTCTGGTAGCGCAGCACCGCGTCCAGGGTCGGCGCGTGCCCGGCCTTGCGCGCGCTCAGGGTCTGTTGCGTCGCGTCCAGGGCGTGCTGGCTGGCCAGCAGGGTCAGGTTCTGCCGTACCGCGGTATCGACCCAGCGCCGGGCATCGTTGGGCTCCGGCAACAATACCGGCATGTCATGCCGCACCCCCTGGATCGCTGCATATTGCTGGTGCGTCAGGGTGTCCAGGGCCTCGAAGGCATCGTCGGTGCGCTTCTGCGCGACGATCCGGTTGGCCCGCGCGGTGTCATGCCCGGCCTCGGCCTGGAGCACATCGGTACGGTCCGACAGGCCCAGCTGCAAGCCCTTCTCGGCCAGTTCCAGCTGGCGCTTGAGCGCGGCTTCTTCAGCCTTGGCCGCCGCCAGGGCGTCCTGGGCCTTGAGCAGGCCGAAATAGGCCTGGGCGCTGTCGAGCATCAGCTTCTGTTCGGCAGCCGCCAGTTCCAGCTGGGCCTGCTGGTCCTCGGCTTCGGCGGCCTTGAGGCTGAACCAGCGGTCAGCGCGGAAGATCGGCTGGTTCAGCACCGCCTGGTAGCTGGTGCCACTGCGCCGAGTGTCCTGCTTTGGCTGTTGCAAGGAGGTGCTGGTGCCATTGAGCTCGGCGCTGGCCGACAGCGTGGGCAGCAGCCCGGCCCGGGCCTGGGGCACCGCCTCGGCGCGGGCGGCCTGGTCGGCACGGGCCGCCGCCAGTTCGCTGTTGTTTTGCTGGGCATCCAGGTACACCCGCCAGAGGTCGCTGGGCATGGCCTGGCGCGGGTGTTCGGCAGCCTGCGCCAGGGAGGCGGCCGGCAACGCAGCAAGCAACAGAGGGACAAGCAACCAGCCGGCAAGGGCTCGCTGCCGCGAAATCATGGGTTTGATCATGGTTTGCTGTTCTACATAAAGAAGTGATTCGACCGGAGACAGGAGAGGCTTTGCGCCCCTCCCGTGGTTGCTCCTGCGTGGTCAGGTCAGTGAAGGCACCAGCACCGCCTGGGCGGCCTGACGGTTTTGCGGCAGGTGCTCACGAGCGCCGCCAGTGTCGGCGAAGGCGGCCATGGCCCCGCTCAGTTTGGCCAGGCTGGGGCCCTCGGCCTCCGTCACCGAGGCGATGTCGTTCGCCGTCGGCACGCTCTGGCGCTCGCGCGAGGACAGCTCGAACAAAGCGTCCTTGGCCGAACCCGCCTGGGCAAAGCCCTTCACCAGATGATCGACACTGATCACCGATGAGTCGCCTTGCAGCTCGATCTGCAGATGCCGATGCGCCGCGGCCTGGCTACCCAACACCTGGCGCAGCACCAGGGCCGTGCCGGTGCCGGCGTCGGTCAGCAGCACGTTCTCGCCCTGACGGCTGACGAGGATGTTCTTGCCGTCGGCCACCGGCAGGATCAGGCGGTCCAGGGCCTGACCCGGGTCATCGTTGTCGATCACCACTGTGCGGTAGTGCGCCCACATCGCCGGGCTGAAGCGGTAGGTGTCGTTGGCACCGCCACCATGCAGCACCACGCTGTCGACCCCAGAGATCAGCGGCGACGCCAGTTCGTCCTGACGACCGCCGACGCCCCCACCCTGCAGCAGCAGCGAGGAGCCAATGCGCTCGACATTGCCGTAGTGCCCGAGCTTCTGCGCAGCCCCCTGCTTGACCTTGTACAGCGCCTGCTCCGTCGGGCTGTAGACGTAGGCCGAGCGCTGCGATTCGGCGGCCACCCCGATAAAGCGCAGGTCGCTCGCGGCGGGTATGCCGGTGCTGGCGAACATCTGCCCGCTGGCGACATCGAACCAGCCCTGGCTGTCGGCGCCTTGCAAGGTCAACACGCCTTTGGCTCGCCACTGCTCCGTCACCTTGGCCAGCGCCTGGGGCAGATTGCCCAGGTGTTGCTGCTGCCAGCCCTTGTCGACCGCCACCAGCTGCACATCGCCGCTGTTGGTGCGCAGCAGGACTTCGCCCTGCACCG
This sequence comes from Pseudomonas sp. 22526, assembly GCF_052044735.1. NCBI lineage: Bacteria > Pseudomonadati > Pseudomonadota > Gammaproteobacteria > Pseudomonadales > Pseudomonadaceae > Pseudomonas > Pseudomonas sp. 22526. The sequence goes on along the minus strand of NZ_JBQENK010000013.1, from coordinate 138,015 downwards.
TCGTCAGCCGCAACCCGGCATCCACCTGGACCGCCGAGCGCAGTTGCACCTCGGGCATCGGCAGCGTGGCGGCGGGCAGCTGCGCCGAGGCCTCAAGCACCTCGTCGCCGCCGAACGCGGTCGCCAGCGCCTCGGGCGTCATCGGTGCCTGGAGGTAGAGCTTGCCGCTCTCGGGCTCGAACAGCCGCGCGCTGGAGCTGGCGCTGTCGAAGCCGAGAAATTGCAGCGGCTTGCCTTGCAGCGAGGACGCCGCCACGATCACCTGGCCGTTGTGGTACCACACCGGCAGCGCACTTTTGCCATCGGCGGCCTTGGCCCCGAATACCGCCAGGGTGGCGTTACTGCCGTTGACACTGGCCAGGTCCTTCCACCAGGTGCTGCGGCCCTTGAGCCAATGCTCGTTGACCGCTTCATAGCTCAGGCGCCCTGTCGCCTCGATCCGCGCGACACGCCCGTCCTCGGTCACGGCCACCAGATGGCCGTTGAGTTCGAGCACATTGGCCAGGGTCGGCGTGGCCAGGCGCAAGGCGCTCGGCTGGCTACCGTCGAGGACTTTCTGCCCCGGCCCTTCCTGGCGGAACAGCACCTTCTCCTTCTGGCTGTAGAAGAAAAACACTTCCTGGCCAGCGAGCTGCGGCATGCTGCCGGCGAACACCAGATCCGCCGGAATCGGCCAGGCGCTCTGGGGTTTGCCCTGGGCATCCAGCGGCGGCTGCTGACCCGCCGGAGGCGCCAGGTTCGGCTTGATCACCGTGCCGTCGCTGGTGCGCACCCAGTAGCGGTGCGCGACTTTGGCGTTATCCAGACCAAACACCGTCACCAGCGCCGCGGCGCTCGGCTCCATCATCGGCGCGCCCAGGCTGTACACCGGGGTGGCGCGCTGCGTGGTCTGGCTCTGGTAGCCCTGGAGCATGGCCTTGAGCGCATCGCCATGCTGGCCGGTACGTGCCGACAGTTGCAGCAATGCGTCATCGCCGACCACCCCGACCAGCTCCATCCGGTCACCGATGATGCGGAAGTTCAGCTCGGCCTCCCGCTCCTTGAGCTGATAACGACGGGCCAGGTAGACCGCGTCGCCCTCTTGCCAGAACCGGCTGATCCGGCCCGCGCTCTGGTTGAACGACGGGGCGAACTGCGCATCGACCTTGCCGGTGGCGATCTCGACCCGCCACGCCGCGGAATTCTCGGCGTCGACGAAGTAGGCATGCTCGCCGATGACCGCCCCCAACTGGGCGCTCCTGGCCTGTTCCACCTGGGTGTCGGTGAACAACATGCGGTTCTTGGCGACATCGTAGAACGCCCGGCCGACATTGCGTCCTTCGTGGCTGTAGTTATCGACAACCACATACTGACCGTGCAGCTGATGGGCCTTGGCCAGTTCGCTCAGGTGCTGTTCGATACGCTGGCCAGGCAGCTGCCATTTGCTCGCGTCTTCCTCCACCACCCGAGCGCTCATGCCGGCGAAATCGACTTCGCGCACCTCGCCCTTGGCATTGACCACCAGCACCTGGCCGTTGTGCGCCGGGTCGAGCTTGACCACCACGCCGCCCACCACCAGCTGGTCCTTCGACACGCTGATGCTCTCGCTCGCCAGCTGGCTGCTGTCGATGATCCAGCGCGACGGCGTGCCGGACTCGCTGGACAGATCGACCCGGGTGCCTTCATTGAGGCCCACCAGATAGCGCCCGCCCGCGCCCTTGATCTGGTAGTTCAGATAGCCGTACAGCTCCTTGGGCAGCTCGGGTATCACCAGTTGCCGGTCGCGCGAATCGAGCAGCACCTCGATCGGGGTGTCGACGTACTCCTGGCGAATCCGCCGGATCGTCTCCTCGCTCGGGAAGATGTAGAAGTCGTAGTCGAAGCGCCGGTCTTCCTCGAGCCTGCGGATCACGTCGAAACCGGTGTCATGCCGGGTGGTGGACCCAGGCAGGATCATGTACTCGTAGCTGATGTAGGACTTGGGCGTGCCCGGCAGGATCACCGCCGTGCTGTCGCCATGCTCCAGGGTGCGCGTGGCATCTTTGTAGCCGATGCCGCTGCGCACCTCGATCGCCTGGCCACGGTCGTGGATCATCTGCGGGAAATCCCCGGCCCAGAAGAAGTAGTTGATCGCCCCGGAACCGGTGGAACCGTGGTGGGTGCGGTAAATGTACTGGCTGTCGAAACCTATCTGGTTGTTGCGCAGGTCCAGGCGCTTGACCACCGCGCCGGCCAGCGGCACCAGCACCTTCTTCTCCGCGTCGTAACGGTAGCCGTTGCCTTTGTAGGCCTTGTCGACCGTATCGAAGTAGCGTCCGACCGCCTTGGCGTCTTCGGCCACCGCGCCGAAGGCCTGGGCCAGCGCGGTGAAGCCCACCGCCAGGCCGCCGAGGATCACCCCCGCGCCGCCGAGCACCGCGGCCGCCGTCGAGGCGCCGAGCAGCCCGGCGCCGACCCCGGCCGCGCCGGTGACGAAGCTGGCCGAGTCGAACGCCAGCTGGGTGCCGAACACCGCCTTCTGCACATCGTTCTCGGCATGGGCCAGTTCATAGGCATCGAGGCCGACCATGGCCCCGCCAAACAGCACACCCGCACCTTCGTTGACGGTGTGGCCCAGGGTCGAGGCAAAGTCCTTGAGCGAGGTTTCCGCGGCCATGGCTTCGCCGCGCAACGCGGTCTGTACCAGTTCGGTGACCTTGACCACGTCCTGCAAGGTGCCATGGCCGATCTGCGCCAGGCCCAGGTAGCTGTGGATCTTCAGCGCCGTGGCCAGGTCCGGCGAGACCGTGCCCTGGGCCCTGTCCTTGCGGTTCCTGTCGGCAAACCACTGGATCAGCGTCTGTACCGCGAAGCCGGCGTTCAGGCCGTCCACCGGCGATGCTTCGCTAACGCCGGCACGGGGCCGTATCTGGCCATGCTCCAGGGTGAAGTGCTCGTTGAACACCCGCATGTGCTCATCGACGAAACGCCGGAACTCGACAAAGGTGCCGTCGTCGGTGGCCAGCCAGCGGGTCTGCTCGGGTTGGTCACGGTTGATGAACTGGACCCGATAGCCGCCCTCCTTCTGCTCCTCGATGTTGGCAATGATCGGTATCCATTGGCTGCCCAACTGATGTTCCTGGGCCAGGCGGGTGCTGGCGACTTCGAAGCGCGCGCCCCACTGCTCGGCGTCGAAGGTGGTCAAGGCTGCCCCCAGGCGCAGGTCTTCGCTGACGCGCTGCTGGGCGTCCACCGCCTGCTCGACCTGGCGACGCTGGCCGATGACTCCGGCCAGCTCCTCGGGACGGGACAGATCGGCCACATTCAGCCCGTTGCCCACCGGTACCTCGGCCATCTTGCCGGTGTCGATCTCGATCAGATTGAAGGCCGGCAGCGACTTTGTGCCGAACGAGCCATAGTGCGCGGCTAGGTTGCGCGTCACCAGGTGCTGCTGCATGGCCTTGGACAAGCCCTTGGTGGAGTCGAAAGCGAAGATCCCCACGTTCGGGTCATAGAAGTAGTAGCGACGACCCTCGGCGGTCTGTGTACTGCCCACCATCATCGAGTGGTTCTGGGTGTTGAGGGCAAACATCGAGGTGCCGGTGCTGGCGGCCAGGCGCGAGACTACTTCGGCCAGCTTGAACTGTCCCAATTCCTTCGACGCCTGGACCGCTTCGACATTGGAATGCAGGCGGATCAGGCTGTTCTTGAGCAGCGTCGAGCTGCCGGCCTGAGGGTCGGCGGAAGCCAGGAACAGCTTCTGCACCAGGCTGTTGACGCCCGCCTCGCCGCCACTGGCCAGGGCCACGGCCATCGCCCGGACCAGGGGGTAGCAACGGCCGCCGGAGCGGTCACCTACCAGCGACAGGTAGAAGTCCTGCGGCGCCAGCTGGCCGAATACACTGCCGGCCTTGTGGAAGTCTTCGCTGAACACCGCGGTCTGGCGCAGCACCTTGTCGATGTACTCGGCCTGGGCGGTTTCCGTGATGCGCCCGCTCAGGGCACCACGCTCACGAGGGCTGAGCCTACCCTCGAGAAACAGCCGCTTCATCTCCAGGGCCGACATCCTGTCGTCCACCCCGGGGATCTTGATCTCGCGGAAATCCCGCAGACCATCGCTGAACGCCGTGCCGCGCGCGCCCCGCTGATAGGCCTCGGCAATCGTATAACGCTCGCCGACGCTGCTGGCCCGCTCCTCGCCTGCGCCCTGGATCGCCGTATCGTCGGTGCGCACCACCGCGGCGCTCCCCTCCTTGGCCTTGATCTGCTGCCAGAGCCAGGTCTTTTCCACCGAGCCGGCTTCGCGCAACACCGGGTCGTACTGCGCCCGGTAGTAGTCCTGGGTGAGGTTGAGCTGCTTGATCTGCTGGTCGATCAGGCCCTTGTCGCTGGCCGTGCGCCGGTCTTGCTGGAGTTGGTAGCGCTTGTCGGCCAGCTGTTGGATATCGGCGTTGACCTTGGCCTGGACCGCTTCGCGCAGCTGGTTCCAGGCGGCAATCGCCGGATGCTCGGGAGAAAAGGCACCGCCTTCGTAGACACCGTCAGACACCCCTTCGACCGGAACCCCAAATTGCGCCGCGACTTTCTTCAGGTTCTGGTGCACCTGCTCGCGGTAGGCGGCGAACTCGACCCGGTTGCGTTCCACCACTTGGCTGTCGGCGGTCTGGATCGCCAGGGGCTGGGCACCGTCGCGCAGCTTCGGCCAGACCATCTGGCCTTCGCGCTGGTACTCCTGGCGCTGGAACACCAGTTGCCACTGGCCATCGACGTACTGCATGTAGGCCGCGGCCAGGCCCTCGGCGGTGCCGGCGACCTGATAGTCCTTGTAGTCCACCGCCATCACCACGTTGTCGTACAGCAGCGAGCTGTTGACCCGGCCGTCGTGGTAGACCCGGAAGGTGTTGGCGTCCAGGCTGGTCACCACCAGCGAGCAGCCCGACAAGGTCCCGGTGAAGAGGAAGCTGCCCGCGGCCGCGTGCTTGGGAATGTCCACATAGGCCGGCGCGGCATTGGCCTGGTTCGGGCCGTTGTAGCCGAGAAAATACGCCGGCACGCTGTCGACGCCGCTGCCGGCAATGTCATTGGCGCTGTGCTCGGTGTATTCGAGCTCGTACAGGTTCGACGCGACCTTGACCAACTGCACGTTGCCCTGGGCCGGCAAGCGTCCCGACTTGACCAGGGCCTCGGCACTCAGGGTATGGGTCTTGGCGAACTGCACAGGGTCGGCGGCGAACTGCTGGATGTCGGCGCTGCCCTGGCGCGGTTCGAACCCGGTGCCCAGGGACGCCAGCCCGGTCTTGAGCTGCAGGTCCTTCGCTGCTTGCCCCAGCAGCGCGGGCAGCGGGCCAACGCTGGTGAAGCGCGGCGGATGGAACTCCTCGGCCGCCGGCAAGCCTTGGTTGACGATGGGCAGCACGCGGGCCATCACCCCGTCGTACAGCTCGCCGTGCAGCGCCTCCTTGCTGCCTTCAGCACGGTAGCGGTCGAACATCTGCAGCAGGTCCTGGCCGATACTGCCCGGACCCTGGGGTTCATAGCGGGCGGCGACATACAGGGTCTCGAAGAACGAGTGATAGCCGTTGCGGATCATGAAGGCCGCGTTGGCCATCTGGAACTGCCAGTACTGCTTGACGCTCAGGGCGCCACCGAACAACTCCGGCAAGGCATTGCTGACGGTCTGGGTGGTCCCGGAAATACCGCCCACGAATGGCGTGTCCAGGTCGTTCATGTAGCGGGTGGCGGCATTGCCCGGGTCGGGACGGAACTGGCTGTAGCTGCGGTACTTGTCGTCCGCGATCAGGAAGGTGGTGTCGGCCTGGGCCTGCTCCGGGTGGGTATTGAGGATCAGGTAGGGGTCGGGCTGATTCAGCCGGTTGTTGATCATGACCTTGTCGGCGCCACTCTGCGGCGCCAGCGCGGCATGGGCATTGACCGGCACCGCGGCCTTGGAAAAGCTGTCGGCCACCGGGCGCAGGGCATGGAACAGCGCCTGCTTGCGCAGGCTGCGGCCCTGGTCGCTCGACAGCAGCGCCTCGACCGTCGGGCGCAGTTTGCCATCGGCCTGCTCCAGCCCCGCGGGGCCGCGCAGCAACAGGGTCAGCAGCTTGCTGTCCAGGGAGCGCTCCACCACTACCTGATCAAAGACATGCACTTTCGGATTATCCGGATGCTGCGCCGCGTTGGCCGCGGCGACCCGTTGGGTTTCCGCGTCGATCGCCCGGGCCCGCCATGGCTCGTACAGCGGCGCCAGCAGCAACTTGGCCTGGGCAATGTCGCTCTGCACATAACCGCCTTGCAGGACCTTGGCCAGCGCCTGGTTCTGCACCAGCTTGTCGGCCAGGCCGAACAGCAGCGCGTCGTTGTCGCGGCTCTGCCAGACCGACGCGGCGAAGGCCTGCTCCCAGAGCACCTTGTTCAGGTTGTTGCCCTTGATATCGCGCAGGCTGGCGCGGCTGTGTTCCGGCACCAGCACCCCGGCCGGGGTGATGTGGTTGCGCTCGAGCAAGCGGGTCAGCTGCTGCACGAAGGTCGCGCGTTCGCTGCTGCCTTCGAACAGGCGGCTGGCCTTGATGCCGCCGTCGCGCAGTTGTTCCAGCTTGTCGAAAAACGCCGCGTTGTATTGATACAGGGCGTCGGTCTGCGTCTTGCTCAGGTGGCTGCTGCTGACCTTGTCGCCGTCGAGGGTCATCAGCGCAAAAGGCGTCGCAGCACGGTAATCGCCGCCCTGAGGCATTTCCAGCAGGTACTGGCGCTCGGCAAAACCCACCGAGCGTTCGAGCTCGTGGATATTGACGAAGACGCCGTCACGGTCGGGGTGGTAGCTGTTCTGGCGAAAATCTTCGAGGCCGATGGTCTGGAAGCTGGCGATGTCCGCGTTCTGGTTGATCAGTTCGCTCAAGGCGCCGGCCAGGGGCACTTCGCGGGTAACGGTGGTGCTGGGCGACTGGCCGGAAACCTGGATGCCGACCTGGTTCGGCACCTTGCGATCGACACTGGTCAACAGCAGTTTGTGGCCGTTGCCCAGCACCTGGGCCTTGAAGCCTTCGCGCAAGGAGCTTTCCGATACCAGGTGGTTGGCGAAGTACTGCTCGACGAAGGAAGTCTTGACCAGCACCGAGCGGATCGGCGCGTAGGTCGGCGAGCGGAAGGACGGCGGCTCGTTCTTCAGCCGGTACTGTTGCTGCCAGGCCAGGGAGCGGGCCGCGGTGCCGAAGGAGAAGTTCAGCACCCCGTCGGTGGGCACCACCAGCCTGCCGTTCTCCAGGAAGAAGTCCTTGAAGCGCCCATCGGTGCTGGCATTGACCAGCGCCACGTTCATGCGGACGTAGCCGGGGCGCTCTTCCATCATCAGCAGGGAAATATTCACCGGCAGATCGTCGGAGGCCCGGGGCGGCTTGGCCAGCGCGCCGAGGCTCGCGGCTTGCTGCTCGGGCGCGGCCTTGAGCAAGCTGTTGTAGCGGGCGCTGACTTCCTTGTAGGCCTGCAGCTCGGAGAACAGCTTCACGTATTTCTGGCTGAAGGTGGAGTCGGCCACCTGAATGGTCAACTGCTGCTCCAGGCGCTCGATCCGCCCCTTGAGCTTGCCCTGCTTGGCCAGGGCATCGGCCTTCAGGCCCTTGATTTCCAGCTGCTTGGCGCCACCGGGGCTGAGCATGCCCAGGGCAGTGTTCCAGGTGCTGTCATAGTGGCTGATCGCCGTCTGCTGGCGGCTGTACAACAGGATGTCGCGGTCCAGTTGCAGCTTGTAGGCGCTGGTCGCCGGGGTGTCGGGGATGGCGTTCATCTCCTGGCGGCGTTGCTGCAGCGTCTGCAACTGGTCGCCGACCGAGACCGGGTTGTCCTGCATCTGATAGTGCTGGGCGGCCAGCACGCTCAGGGTGCTCTGCTGCATTTCCAGCAGGCGCTCGCCGACCTGGGCGATGTACGTGGCGCGCTCGTCGGCGCTCATGTTGAACCATTCGGTTTGCCGGCCTGCCGCCTTGACCTGTTGATCGATCAGGGTATTGAGCAGGCGCGTGAAGTCCTTGGACATGGAAGCCATTGCAGTGATCCTTTGTCTGTTTTGAGCCAAGCCCTTCGCGCCGCGAAAGGCTGCCTATCGGGTAGTTCTCCGGGGTAGATATCCGGGGTGGGGAGAGATGCCTGGTTCGTGCGTTCTCCTGCCGTCAGTGGGTCAGCGGTTCAATCCTTCATCTGCAAGGCCCACTGCCGGGCATACAGCCCGTCCAGGGCGAGCAGCTGTTCGTGGGTGCCCTGTTCGAGCACCCGGCCCTGGTCGATGACCAGGATCCGGTCGGCGTGGCGCAGGGTATTGAGGCGATGGGCCACGCTGATCACCGTGCGGCCCTGGGCGATGCCCTGCAGGTTGGCCATCACCGCCGCTTCCGACTCGTAGTCCAGGGCGCTGGTGGCTTCGTCCAAGAGCAGGATCCCGGGGTTGCTCAACAGGGCCCGGGCCAGGGCGATGCGCTGGCGCTGGCCGCCGGAAAGCTGGCCGCCGCGCTCGCCGACCTGGGTCTCGTAGCCCTGGGCCAGGGCTTCGATAAAGGTCGCCGCCCCCGCCAGTCTGGCGGCGTGCTGCACCTCGGCATCGCTGGCCTGGGGCCGGCACAGGCGGATGTTCTCGGCCACGCTGCCGGCGAACAGCACGCTTTCCTGCAGCACCACGCTCATGTTGCGGCGCAGGGCCACCGGGTCGGCGATGGCCAGGTCGATACCGTCCACCAGCACCCGGCCGTGCTGGGGCACATAGAGGCGCTGCAACAGGCGCGTCAGGGTCGACTTGCCGGAACCGGAAGGCCCGGTGATGCCGACGAATTCCCCCGGCTGGATCTCCAGGTCGAGGCTGCGCAGGACCTCCTGGCCGTCTTCCTCATAACGAAAGCGCACCCCCTGGAAACTCACCCCACCCTGCAACGCCGGCACCGAGGCCAGGCCGCCGCTGCCGCTTTCGCACTCGGTGTCGAGAATGTCGCCCAGGCGCCGCAGGGAAATCAGGGTGTGCTGGAAGTCCTGCCAGACCTGGGCCAGGCGCAGGATCGGCTCCACCACATGGCCGGCCAGCATGTTGAAGGCCACCAGCTGGCCGGGGCTCAACTGGCCGTCCAGCACCAGCATCACCCCCCACCACAGCAACAGCGCCGCAGTGAGTTTCTGGATCACGCCAATGCCCTGCCCGGCCCAGATGCCGACGATGCGGGTGTGGAACGCCGCGCGCACATAGGCCGCCAGCTGCCGTTGCCACTGCTGCTGGAAGCCGCCTTCGATGGCCCCGGTCTTGATGGTCTCGATGCCGGTCACGGCCTCGGTGAGAAAGGCGGTGTTGGCCGCGTTCAACTCGTATTCGCGCAAGGCCCGGCTGCGCAGCAAGGGCCCCACGCACAGCCAGAACAGGAAGTACAAGGCCAGGGAGCCGACCACCACCCAGGTCAGCAGCGGTGCGTAGGCATACATCACGGCGATGAACAGCCCGCAGAAGGCCAGGTCCAGCACCAGGGTCAGGGCCGAGCCGGTGAGGAACTGGCGGATCTGCTGCATCTCGCCGACCCGGGCGATGATCTCGCCGGTCTGCCGGCCCTGGAAATAGCCCAGCGGCAGCTGGATCAGATGCTGGTAGAGGCGCGCGGACAACTCGGCGTTGATCCTGCTCGCCACGTTGCTGAACAGCCAGGACCGCAGCAGGCCGAACAAGGGCTCGAACAGCGCCAGGGCCAGCATGGCGATGCCCAGCACCTGCAGGCTGGACAGGCCGCGGCTGACCAGGACCCGGTCGATGATGTTCTCGAACAGCAGCGGCGTGACCAGCGCCACCAGTTGCAGCATCAGCGACACCAGCAGCACGCTGCGAAACTGCCGCCCGTGCTTGAGGATCGACGGCAGGAACCAGCCGATGCCAAAACCGCGCGCCTTGGGCTCGACATGCCGCTCGGCGAGCAGCAGCACCTGGCCTTGCCACAGCGCTTCAAGCTCCTCGCGAGACAAGTCCTGGCACTGCCCCTGCAACGGCCAGAACAGCCGCACCTGGTCGCCGTCCACCGCGTCCAGCACCGCCCAGCCCTGGCTGGTTTCCAGCAGCGCCGGCAACGGCAGGTGCTGCAAGCGCCGCGCCTGGCTTTGCACCGCCCGCGCCCGCAGGCCGATCCAGCCGGCGCAGCGCCGCAGGTCGAGGCTGTCGGCCAGGCCCTCGACCCGCCCCAGGCGGTGGTTCAGTTGCGCCGCGCTGATGCTCAGGTCGAAACGCCGGGCGGCCCAGGCCAGGGCGTGCAGGCCGGTATCGAGGACAGTCGGCGACTGTTCGGCCGCGGGATTGAAGGCAGTGGTCATACTCAACGCTCCCGCAACGCTTCGGACTGATACTCGCGAATCGGGCCCAGCAGGTAATTGATCACCCGCCGCTCGCCCGTGCGGATCTCGCCGGTCACGCTCATCCCGGCCTGCAAGGGCATCCACCCCTGCCCCGCGGCGATCGCGGCGCGCTCCAGGCGGATCCGCGTCGGGAATACCAGGCCCAGCTGTTCGTCCTTGATGGCGTCGCCGGAGACATGCTCGACCGTGCCGCGCAAGGTGCCGTAGCGGGTGTAGGGAAAGGCGTCGACCTTGATCTCCACCGGCTGGCCGGCCCTGACGAAACCGACGTCCTTGTTCAGCACCATGACCTCGGCATCCAGCTCCGCCCCCTCGGGCACTATCACCAGCAGTTGCTGCGCCGGTTGCACCGCGCCGCCCAGGGTATGCACCGCCAGTTGCTGGACCACCCCGTCCACCGGCGCCAGCAGGGTTTGCAGGCGCTGGCGGTCGCGACCACGGATCAGTTGCTGTTCGAGCACGGCGACATCCTGGTGGCTGCGGTTGAGCAGGTCGTGCTGCTCGCGCTGGGTCCTGGCCAGGAAGCTGTCGCGCTGCTCCCGGCGGTTCTGTGCCTGGGCCTTGAGCACCTGCAACTCGGCATGTTGCTGGGCCAGGGAACGCTCGACCTCCAGCTGCTCCTTTTCCTGTTCGAGCAATTCGACCCGGGGCATCAACTGTTCGGCCGCCATCGCCCGCCGTGCATCGAGGCGCCGGCGGACGTTGCTGGCCAGCTTGCCCAGGGCAGCGATCTCGCTGTTGCGGGCCTGCTGGCTGGCCTGGTTGATGGCGATCTCGGCGTTGAGGCTGTCGAGGTTGGCGCGGATCTCCTTCCAGGTGCTCGCCAACTGTTCCCGCGCCGCCGCGAGCTGTTCCGCGTCCAGGCCGTCCGGCGCCAGGTAGCTGCCCAGCGGGTCCGGGGTCAGCAGCGCGCGGGCCCGGGCCAGTTCCAGACGCTTGAACGCCAGTTGCGCGCGCAACTCGCTCAACTCGGCGTCGATGCCGATCGGGTTCAGCGCCACCAGCACATCGCCGGCCTTGACCCGCTGCCCGTCACGCACATGGATGGCCCGCACTTCACCGGCCTCATGGGCCTGGATCACCTTGGTGTAGCTGGAAACCATCAGGCGCCCGGCGGCGCTGGCATGAATGTCGAGGAAACCGAGGATCGCCCAGCCCAGGGCCAGCAGGATCGACAGGATCAACAGCAGTGCCGTACCGCGCGCCCAGGGCGCGGGCGGGCGCTCGACAATCTCCAGGTAACCAGGCTGGAATTCGTATTCGTCGCGGCTGCGTTTGAGCAGCGCCGGCGTCTCGCGCAGCTGCTGCCAGGCGCGTCGCAAGGAGGTCAATAAGCCACGCATCATTCGGCCTCCTTGTGCAGCGCCTGTTGCAGTGCCCACAAGCGCGCATAACAACCGCCGTTGGCCAGCAGTTCATGGTGGCTGCCTGACTCGCTGATACGCCCCTGCTCCAGGGCGATGATGCGTTGGCAATGGCGTACCGCGGACAGGCGGTGGGCGATGATGATCACCGTGCGCCCCTCGGCGATGCGCGCCATGTTGTCCTGGATCAGCGCCTGGGATTCGTCGTCCAGGGCGCTGGTGGCTTCGTCGAAAATCAGGATCCGCGGGTCGCCCATCAGCGCCCGGGCAATGGCGATGCGTTGCCGCTGGCCACCGGACAGCGAGCTGCCGGCCTCGGCCAGCACCGTGTCGTAGCCCAGCGGCAGGCGCAGGATGAAGTCATGGGCGCCGGCCAGGCGCGCCGCGGCGATCACGCTTTCCAGGGACGCCGTGGGATGGCGCAGGGCGATGTTGTGCCGCACGCTGCGGTTGAACAGGTAGTTTTCCTGCAGCACCACGCCGATCTGGCTGCGCAACCAGGCTGGCTGCAGCTGCTGCAGCGGCATGCCGTCAATGAGGATGCGCCCGGCGTCCGGGGTGTAGAGTTTTTGCAGCAGGCGGGTCAGCGTGCTCTTGCCCGACCCGGACGGCCCGACGATGCCCAGGGTCTGGCCGGCGGCGATATGCAGGTCCAGGCCACGCAGCACCAGCTCCAGTTCCGGGCGGTAGCGGAACGTCACCTGCTCGATGCGCACCTCGCCACGCAGGGTCTGCGCCGGGCGTTGATCCCCCTCGGCCTGCTCCACTGGCAGGTTGAGCATGTCACCCAGCTTGTCCACCGACACCCGCACCCGGACGAACTGCTGCCAGACCTCGATCAGCTTGGCCAGGGGCTGGCTGACGTGGGACAGCATCATGTTGAAGGCGATCAACTGGCCAATGGTCATCTGCAGGTCGATGACCTTGCTCGCCCCCCAGCAGATCACCGCCACCGCCGTGACTTTCTGCAACAGCGTCACCATCTGGCTGATCGCGCTGCCCAGGGTCTGGCTGGCAAAACCGGCCTCGACCATCTCCGCCGTCTGCGCCTCCCAGCGCCGCTGCATGCGCGGTTCCACCGCCAGGCTCTTGATGGTTTCGCTACTGCTTACGCTTTCATTGAGAAAGGCCGTGTTGCGCGCGGCGCTGTAGAACTGCCGCTCGATGCGTTTCTCCAGCGGGCCGCTGCTGGCCCAGGCCAGCAGCACATAGAGCGGCAGGGTCAGCAGCACCAGCAGCGTCAGCGGCCAGGAAATCCAGGCCATGACCGCGAAAAACACCAGGGTGAAAGCCACATCCACGCACAGGGTCAGCAAAGAGCCGGTGAGAAACTCGCGGATGCTGTCCAGCTCCTGGACCCGGGTGATGATCGCGCCTACCTGGCGCTGCTTGAAGTACAGCAGCGGCAGGCCGAGCAGGTGGCGGAACAGCTTGACCCCGAGGCCGATATCGATGCGATTGGCGGTGTGCGCCGAAAGGTATTCGCGCAAGCCCTTGAGCAGCACCTCGAACAGGCCGACCACCACCAGGGTCATCACCAGCACGTCGAGGGTCGACAGCGCCCGGTGCACCATGACCTTGTCCATCACCGCCTGGAAGAACAACGGGGTCGCCAGGGCCAGCACTTGCAGCAGCAGCGAGCACAGCAACACTTCGCCGAGTATCCGCCGGTGGCGCAGTAGCTCGGGAACGAACCAGGACAGATCGAAACGCAGGCCGCCCTGGCGCAGGCGAATCACCTCGCCGCTCCACTCCTCGGCCAGCTGCGCGCGGTCGAGCACATCCGGGGTATGGGCTGTCGGCCGTTGCACCAGGGCCTGCGCGTCGGACAACCGCGCCAGCAGGACAAAAGCGCCGCTGCGGTCGCGCCAGACCAGGGGCAGCATCTTCGGGCTCAGCCGGGCCAGCGCCAGACGCTCCAAACGCAGGTCGACGCCGGCGCCCCGCGCATAGTCCTTGAGCGCCCGACGCAGGTCGCGCTCGTCTCCCGGGTCGGCGGCCTGTGGCGCGCGCTCCTGGGTCAGTTGCAGCAGCAGTTGGCAACAGGCCAGGGCCGAGTGGATGGCCGCCGTGGCGGAGAGCTCCGCCATGGCGGGGCATTCGACAAGGGCAGGCTGCGGAGGTATTGCGGGATTGACTGACATAGACCGCTCGTTTCAAGACCCTCGCGGCAAGAACAAGGGTGCATGGAGATACGAAACCAGTCTGCGGCAGCTGTCCGGGAATGATAATCGGCCGCGGGGTTGAAAGCTTTTAAGCAAAACTTAACCATCGGCAGGCCGCACTACGCGAAGCCTCTCGCCCGGGCAGCCAGATGGCGCGTACAAAAAAGCCGGGCTGGCGCCTAATGTCTGTAGGAGCGAGGCTTGCCCGCGATGGACTTGAGAGCGCTGCGTTTACCCAGTAAACACGCGTTACCGTTAACGACCATCGCGAGCAAGCTTCGCTCCTACACAGGCATCAGGGCGCCAGCCCGGCTGTTTCTGACCTCATGGATCAAGCAGCCTGCTCCTTGAACAGCAACACCCGGGTCACCCGCCGCTCTTCCACCGTCACCACCTGCAGCGTCCAGTCCTGCCATTGCAGTCGGTCGCCAATCACCGGCAAGCGGTCCAGCAGGCTCATCACCAGCCCGGCCAGGGTCTGGTAGTCCTCGGTCGGTTCGGCATTGAAGCCGGTGCGCTGGCGAATCTGCGTCAGGTTCAAGGCGCCGCTGACCATGAAGCCGCCCTGTTCTTCGACTATGTCCGGGCCTTCGATTTCGCTGGCGTCGGGCAGCTCGCCGGCGATGGACTCGAGGATGTCGGTCATGCTCAGCACGCCGACGAAATCGCCGAATTCGTTGATCACGAACGCGATGTGGGTCGAGGCCTTGCGCATCTGTTCCAGGGCGTTGAGGATCGAGAAGCTGTCCAGCAGGTTGATCGCCGTGCGCGCCAGGTGCTCCAGGTTCGGCTCGTTACCGGCCAGGTATTCCTTGAGCAGTTCCTTCTTGTGCACGAAGCCCAGCGGCTCTTCCACCGCGCCATCGCGAATCAGCGGCAGGCGCGAGTAGGACGAATGCATCAGCTTGTCGCGGATGGCTTCGGCATCGTCCGCCAGGTCGATGTAGTCGACGTCGGCGCGCACTGTCATCAAGGTACGAATCGGTCGCTCGGCCAGTTGCAGCACGCCGCTGATCATCACCCGCTCGCGGCGGTCGAACAGCTCGGCGCTCGGCGCTTGGCCATTGTCCAGCAGGTCGACGATCTCCTCGCCCACCTCCTCCACCGCCAACTGGCGACCGCCCAGCAGGCGCATCACCGCATGGGCCGTGCGCTCACGTATCGGCCGCAGGCCCTGCACGGACTTCTTGCGGCGGGCACGGGCGATCTGGTTGAACAGCTCGATCAGGATCGAGAAGCCGATGGCCGCGTACAGGTAGCCTTTCGGGATGTGGAAGCCCAGGCCTTCGGCGGTCAGGGCAAAACCGATCATCATCAAAAAGCCCAGGCACAGCATGATCACCGTCGGGTGGGCGTTGACGAAGCGGGTCAGCGGCTTGCTGGCGACGATCATCAGGGCGATGGAAATGATCACCGCGATCATCATCACCGCCAGTTCGTCGACCATGCCCACGGCAGTGATCACCGCGTCCAGGGAGAACACCGCGTCCAGCACCACGATCTGCGCCACGATCGGCCAGAACAAGGCGTAAGCGGCGTTGCCGGTGCGCTGGCTGACATGACCTTCCAGACGCTCATGCAACTCCATGGTGGCCTTGAACAACAGGAACACACCACCGAACAGCATGATCAAGTCACGGCCGGAGAAGCTCTTGCCGAATACCTCGAACAGCGGCGCGGTCAGGGTCACCAACCAGGAAATGCTCGCCAGCAGGCCCAGGCGCATGATCAGCGCCAGGGACAGGCCGATGATCCGCGCACGGTCACGCTGATGAGGCGGCAACTTGTCCGCGAGGATCGCGATAAATACCAGGTTGTCGATACCCAGCACCAGCTCCAACACGATCAGGGTCAACAGGCCAAGCCAGGCCGTGGGGTCCATTATCCATTCCATAAAGACGACTCTATCTCTCCAGTGAATTCAGACAGCCGGGCACGGCAAGGCAAGGCCACAAGGCCTTTGAACGGCGAACACAGGCCAGCGCCCAAGGGTTGCGAAAACCGACGGCGAGCAGCGAAAAACAGGAAGATCGGGGTAACGGTCGCGCCCTAAGGCTGACGGAAGGCGCCGCGAGGCGGATCGAACGGGGAAAGGCTGAGGCGTCCAGAGAGAGGGACGACTGGGAGGCTCCGAGAGGGTGTTCATGCAAGTCCTGTAAAGAAAAACGGACTTGAATCCTACAACCTCAAGGAAAATTTCCTATCGGGAAATCATTTCAAGATCTTAGCGGCGCCTGGGCCAGCGCTATCGCGAGCAAGCTTCGCTCCTACAGAAGCGCAGGGATGCACTGTCCTGTAGGAGCCAGGCTTGCCGGCGATAGGGGCAACTGGGTGTATCAGGCCAGACGCCATCGCTAAAGCCCGTCGAGTGCGTAGGGCTACTCAGGAATGCTCGCGGAATCCATACCTGACCTGCTCGATATACCGCGCCACCGCGGGCGCCTTCTCGAAACGACGGTGGATCAGCGACAGCCAGGACGACGCCGCGCTGCCCTGGATCGGCCGGTACAACACATTGGGCAGCCCCACGTGCCCGACCACCGATTCCGGCACCACGGCCACGCCCTGTCCCAGGGAGACCAGGGCCAGCACCGCCACCAGGCCACCGGGCTGCGACCCCAGTTTCGGCGCATAACCGCCTTCGGCGGCAACCTGCAAGGTGCCGCTGATCTGTTCCGGAAGAACGAAAGTCTCGTTGTACAGATGGGCCGGGGCGATCTCCGGCAAGCGCCCCAGCCAGGACTCGGCGGGCAGTGCCAGGACAAAACCTTCGGCATCCAGGCGGACGGCCTCCACTCCTTCAGGCAGGGTCATGGGCGAGCGGATGTAGCCGATGTCGAACCGTCCCTCGGCCACCAGCCCCGGCAACGCCGCCATCGGGCTTTCGCGCACGCTCAGGCTGACATCCGGGCAGTCCTGGCTGAAGCGCTGCACCTGCTTTTGCAGCAGCCCCGAATACACCGCCGAGGCCACGTAGCCCAACTCGATATGGCCGATCTCGCCGCGCCCGGCGCGCTGGGCGTTACGTTGCGCGAACTCGAATTGGCGCACCGTAGCCTCGGCCTCGCGCACCAGGGCCGCGCCGGCCTCGGTCAGGCTGACCTCGCGCTGCTGGCGCACGAACAGGCGGGTGCCCAGGGCCTGCTCCATGTCCTGGATCTGCCGGCTCAGGGTCGGCGGCGCGATGCCCAGCTGTTCGGCGGCGCGGGTGAAATTGCGTTGCCGGGCCACCGCCAGGAAATAGCGGAAATGACGGATTTCCATGAGTGTATTAGCTCAAAGGTAATGAAGTGCTCCAGCTCGCCTAACAGAGTGGACGAAAGCCCGGGATAAGCTGGCCAGACCTTCACAGTAGAGAGCCCAAGCCATGCACGTCAAACCTCTGTTTCTGGCCCTGATCACTTGCTGCAGCGTGCCCGCGACTTTCGCCGCCGAGAAAAACGTCGACGTTGCCCAGAAGGCAATCCTGAATTTCGCCACCGCCCAGCAACTGCTCAAGGCCGCCCAGGAAACCGCCTCGGCCAAGGGCTGGCCCTGCGCCGTGGCGATCGTCGACGACGGCGGCTGGCCGATACTCAGCGCGCGCATGGACGGGGCGCCGGTGGTGGCCGGCATTGAACTGGCCCAGGGCAAGGCACGCACTTCGGCGCTGTTCAAGCGCCCTTCCGGCGACCTGGAAAACGCGATCAACGGCGGGCGCCAGGCGGCCATCACTTCGGGCCTGCTGATGATGAAAGGCGCGCAACCGATCCGCGTCGACGGCCAGGTGATCGGCGCCATCGGCATCAGCGCCGACACCCCGGCCCACGACGATGAAATCGCCCAGGCCGCCCTGGCCGCGCTGGGTCAACGGGTGCTGCCATGAGGCCAGCCAGCCCGCGCCTGACCCTGCTTACCGCCTCTGGAGTGTGTTCGCTGATCGTGCTCGACACCAACATTGTCGCGGTGACCCTGCCGAGCATCGCCCGCGACCTGGGGGCCAACTTCGCCGATATCGAATGGGTGGTCAGCGCCTACATGCTGGCCTTCGCCGCCCTGCTGCTGCCGGCCGGCAGCCTGGCCGACCGCTTCGGGCGCAAGCGCACCCTGCTCTGCGGCCTCGGGCTGTTCATCCTCGCCTCCCTCGGCTGCGGCGCCGCGCCCAACGTGCTGTTGCTCGATATTGCCCGGGCGATCAAGGGCGTCGGCGCGGCCTTGCTGCTGACCTCGGCCCTGGCCACCATCGGCCACACCTTTCATGACGAGGTCGAACGGGCCAAGGCCTGGGCGTTCTGGGGAGCCTGCATGGGCGTGGCGATGACCGCCGCGCCAACCATCGGCGGCCTGATCACCGAGTTCATCGGCTGGCGCTGGATCTTCTACCTCAACCTGCCGGTGGGCGGGCTGCTGGTGCTGATGGTGTTGCGCGCGATACCGGAATCCCGCGACACCCAGGCCGCGCGCCTCGATCCCTGGGGCAGCCTGGCCTTCAGCGCCAGCCTGCTGTGCCTGATCTGGGGCCTGATCGAAGCCAATCGCATCGGCTGGAACCACTCGCTGACCTACACCCGGCTGTTGGCCGGCGTGGCCTTGCTCGGGCTGTTCGTGCTGATCGAGCGGATGCAGCACCGGCCGATGGTCGACCTGCAGCTGTTCCGCCATCCGCGCTTCATCGGTGCCCTGCTGGGGATGTTCGCCTACGCCGGCTGCGCCCAGGTGATGATGACCCTGCTGCCCTTCTACCTGCAGAACGGCCTGGGTTTCTCGGCCATCGCCTCGGGGCTGGGCATGCTGCCGTTTGCCCTGACCATGCTGATCTGCCCGCGCATCGGCGTGCGCCTGGCGACGCGTTATGCCCCGGCGACCCTGATGGCCGCCGGCCTGACCCTGGTCGGGTGCGGCAATCTGCTCGCGGCCTGGGCCGTGCAGGCTGGCGGCTACCTGAACTTCGCCCTGGCCATCGCGGTGACCGGCGCCGGCGCCGGCCTGCTCAACGGCGACACGCAGAAAAACATCATGGCCTGCGTGCCCCGCGACCGCGCCGGCATGGCCTCGGGCTTGAGCACCACCATGCGCTTCAGCGCCATCATGCTGGCCATCGGCGTGTTCGGCGCCCTGCTCGGCAGCCATACCCAGCAACGCTTGCAAGCCAGCCTGAACGAGAGCGCCGCGCCATGGCTCGACCAGGCCCAGGCCATCGCCTCACGGGTGGTGGCCGGTGACATGCCCGCGGCCCTGGCGCTGCTGCCCGACTCCGCGAAAGGGCTGGTCGAGCCGTTGGCCCGCCAGGCCTTCGTCGACGGCTTCGGCGTGGTGCTCTGGGTGGCCGGCCTCCTGGCATTGCTGGCGGCAGTGACGGTGGGCACGCTGATGCGCAATCCCATCCCGCAGCCGCGCCCCTTGACGCTGAGGGTGGAGTAAAGACTCATGGGGTTCGCCGCATCTTCTCAGGTCCAAGGTGCGGCAACTCTGTATCAGGCTGGTCATGACCTGCCCGGTCCCAATAAACCCTCAGGATGTTCTATAGCCCCGTTCTTTTGAGGACAACTGCCAGGCTATTAGATAAATACTCACAACTTGTAAGCCTACCCGCCCTCTTATGGGGCATCGATAAACTTCCATATGGGAAACAGGCCGCTTTGCTACCCGAACGGCAATAGATAAAGGCGAATATGAAGGTAGGGTTAAATTCATATATTTATCCTCCCGAGCATTCCTGTAATATTCGCCCACTTAACGTCTTCAGCATCGTCAATGGCAAAGTGCCTACAGGATTCAAGAGTTACGTTAAATCGGCGCTCGGCATCAAAACAGCCATTTCCGGGTTCGCCTCGGAAAGTGGCCTGCCAACTATCTCCCGCAAGAAAACAGCCCCTGTTTCATGGTTTTTTCTGGCAACGAGTGGCGTCCACCGGCAAGGAGCCTCATCACGGGGGCAGCTCGGCATGCATACACCGGCAGGAGTACGGCATGACGGGGTTAGGATTCACATGAATTAGAGGTGTGCTGATTTTGAATATTGTTCCCCGGCCTCAGATGAATGCTGACGCGGATGAAATTGACCTGTTTGCATTGTTCCAATCCGTCTGGCAGCAAAAGAAGCTGGTAATTGGCTGTGCCGTAGCGGTAACGCTGGCCGGTCTGGCTTATGCGATCTTGGCTCCCCGCGTATATGAGGTCAGCAGCGTGTTACGCCCTGCTGCACTGAATGAGCTCGATGCCCTCAATCGCTCGGAAGTCTACAAACTGCCACCCGCAGATGCCTTGTCCAAGGTCGGCGCAGCACTTGAGTCCTATGAAACACGACTGGAGTTCTTCCGCTCGCACCAGGATCTGTTCCAGGCCTTCAAGCGCCCGGGACAAACACTCGAACAAAGCTTCGAGGACTTCAACCGCGACTCGATCAATCTGATCCTGCCGGATCCGAAGGTAACCAACGCTCTGAGCAGTTACATCAAGCTGGAAATGCAATATCCCAAGGATATAAACGGGGTAGCGATCCTCAATGGTTTTGTCGAGTACGCCATCGATGCTGAACGTGAACGCATCGGCGCCGACCTCAAGGTCATCGTCAATAACCGGCTCAATGAACTCAAAGGCAAGATTGCCGCGGCACGCTCCAACTATGAAACCGACAAGGAATCGAAAATCGCGACCTTGCTCGAAAGCGACAATATTCGCCGTGCACAGCTCGAGGATGAACTCAAGGCATTACGCGGGCAGTTGAAAGAACGGCGTAAAGATCGTCTGGCTGAGCTGGCCGAAGCGATCTCCATCGCCAAATCGATGGGCATCCGCACTCCGACCACGCCATCCTCGATGTCTGACGCAACCCACGCTGGATCCGCCCAGGTCATGCGCACCGAGGTCAATACTCAGAAGATCCCGCTGTACTTCATGGGTTACGAAACCCTCGAGGCGGAACGCGCGGCCTTACAGAAACGTACCACTGACGATTTCACTGAGAAACGTATCGCCGAAATCGGTAAGGAGCTGCAGATGCTGCAGGTCAACCGCCAGGTGCAGGAACTGAACAAGCGCTCCAACGAAGACATTTTCCTGAAGGACGTCTTTCCGCTCAGGGCTGAAGTAGCTCGCCTGCGCAACCTGAACATCGATATGGACCGGCTGAAGCTGGTCACCATCGATCGCAAGGCCTTGCAACCGGTGAGCCCGATCAAGCCGAAGCCAGTTCTGGTCGTCATGCTGTCACTGGTATTGGGCCTGATGCTCGGTGTGGCAATCGCCCTGATCCGCCAGCTGATCCACTCGCACCGCAATCGCGCATCGCATCACGATGGCCTGCTAGCAACCCCAGTACTGCTGGACCAATCCGGCAAGGTTCGAGGCAAAGGCGATGACACGCCGCAGTAAGCCGTTCGGCCTGCCAATCTGAAACAGCCTTTGGGCGACCGCAACGGTCGCCCAAATTGTTTTCAGCGCCCGCAAAGGCAGACCGGCTCAGGACTTCCCACCCTTGATCGACGCCATAACCCGCTCGGCATTCTCGGAACAGTCCATGCCTTCCGGACGCTCGCGGATGCTGTCGATGATCTCCAGCAGTTGCGCCTTGCTCTGGGCCAGGTGCTGCTGCATTTCTTCGATCTGCCCGACCTTGCGCTCGAGGCTTTGCAGCAAGGCCTGATGGTCAATGTCACTCGACTCGCAGCCCGGCAGCAGTTGCTTGAGTTCGTCCAGGCTGAACCCGGCCTGCTGGGCGCACTGGATGATCTTCAGGGTCTGCAGGATCTGCGGTGGGTAACGGCGGTAGCCGTTGGCCTGGCGCTGGACCTGGGGCAGCAGGCCCTGGGCTTCGTAAAAACGGATGCGCGATGCCGCCAGTCCGCTGAGTTGTGCCAATTCGCCAATGTTCATTTTCAGCCTCGTAAACCCGCTTGACATTAAACTTAACTTTAAGCTTAGCCTCAGGCCTCCACTGATGAGGAGTCAAGCATGTCACCCTTTCAAGCCTTGAATTTGCCCAACGGCCAGACGATCGGCAATCGCATCGCCAAGGCAGCGATGGAGGAGAACCTCGCCGACCGCCAGCAGGCGCCCTCCGCGGCGTTGATCCGGCTCTACCAGGCCTGGGCCGAGGGTGAGGCCGGGCTGATCCTCACCGGCAACGTGATGATCGACCGCCGCGCGATGACCGGCCCCGGCGGCGTGGCCCTGGAGGACCAGCAGCACCTGGAGCAATTCCACCAGTGGGCCCGCGCCGGCCGCGCCAAGGGTGCGCAGTTCTGGATGCAGCTCAATCACCCCGGGCGCCAGACCATGGCCAATCTCGGCCAGCAGGCCCTGGCGCCATCGGCAGTGGCCCTGGACATGGGGCAGTTCTCGAAACTCTTCGCCGAACCCAAGCCCATGAGCGAAGAGGACATCGCCGAGGTCATCCAGCGCTTCGCCAACAGCGCCTGGCTGGCCGAACAGGCCGGCTTTACCGGGGTGCAGATCCACGCCGCCCACGGCTACCTGATCAGCCAGTTCCTCTCGCCATTGACCAACCGCCGCACCGACCAATGGGGCGGCTCGCTGGAGAACCGCGCGCGGATGCTGGTGGAGGTGGTCAAGGCCGTGCGTGAACGGGTTTCCGCGACCTTCTGCGTCTCGGTCAAGCTCAACTCCGCAGACTTCCAGCGCGGCGGCTTCGATGCCGGCGACGCGCGCCAGGTCATCGAGCTGCTCAACGCCCTGCCGGTGGACCTGCTGGAGCTGTCCGGGGGCAGCTACGAGTCCCCGGCCATGCAGGGCGAGGTGCGCGACGGCCGGACCCTGGCGCGCGAAGCCTACTTCATCGAAATGGCCAGCGGACTGGCGCCCGTGGCGCAGATGCCGGTGATGGTCACCGGCGGCATCCGCCGCCTGCCAGTGGTGCAGCAGGTGCTGGACAGCGGCATTGCGATGGCCGGCATCGCCACCGCCCTGGCCCTCGAACCGGCCTTGCCCCGGCTCTGGCGCAGCGGCCAGCAGAGCCACCCGCAACTGCCGCCGTTACGCTGGAAACGCAAGACCCTGGCCTCCCTGGCGACCATGGCCATCGTCCGCCTGCAGATGCATCGCCTGAGCCGCGGGCGCGCGCCCAAACCTCAAGTACGTCCCTGGCTGGCGCTGCTGCTCGACCAGTTGTACAGCGCCAGGCGCACGCGCCAGTACCGCCGGGCGATGGCCGAATAGATACCCGCCAAACCTGTAGGAGCGCAGCTTGCGCGCGATGCAGGCGCTGCGGTGGGTCAGGTAAAACGCCATCGCGGGCAAGCCTCGCTCCTACAGAAGCTAGGGCTGCGAAGGGTCGTCGATATGCTGGTATTGAGCATCCAGCTGCTGCGCCAGTTCGCGGGCGCGGCCGAGGCGGATCGGCCCGCGTTCGATATCGACCAGCAGGGTCGGGCACCCCAGGCGCGCCAGGGGCGGCAGGCTTTTCAGCCGGCCGTCGGTGAGCAGCAGCACCCGCTGCTGCTCGGCTGGGTAACGTTTTTGCCGGGAGACCAGCCACTGCCCCGCCTCGACCAGGGCCGCCAGTAACGGTGTGCCGCCACCCGCTCCCAGCCCATCGAGCCAGTCGCGCAGATCCTTCGAGGCCTTGAGCCCCTGCACCTGCCAGTTCGGCGCGCGGCCGCTGGCGGTCAGCAAGGCCAGGCGCGCGCGCTGTCGGTAGGCATCGTCGAACAGCTGGGCCAACAAACCCTTGGCATCGCTCAGCGCCTGATGGCGGCGGGTCGAGGCCGACGCATCGACTATCACCAGCCACAGTTCATGGGGCGAACGGCTGCGCAGGTGCCACAACAATTCGTCGCGCTGACGAGGCCGGCCGTTGAGCAAGGTGCCCGGCCAGTTGATCGAGCCATGGGCAGCTGCGCGGGCCCGGCCTTGCCTGCCCTTGTCCAACCGCCCGGCGCGGGGTTTGGCATTCGCCCCCGCGTCGGACCGGGGGCGAATGCCTAGGGCTTTTTTGGCCAGCTCGGCACTTCGCGTCGGGCGCCGGTGGCCAGCGCCTGGGCCGGCAGCTCGCCCCATTGGCCCTGGCCTTCGGCGGGGCTGGAGTGGGCCGGGGATGGTGCTTGAGATGGCTGCGGCTGATGGGCCGCGCTCGGCGGGTTGTCGCGACGGCGATGGCGCAGGGCGAATTCGGCCACTGCGTCTATGTCCTGCTCCTCGATGGCCCTGGCACCGCGCCAGGCCGCATGAGCACGGGCGGCACGCAGCCAGACCAGGTCCGCGCGCAGGCCGTCGACGCCGGCGGCGAAACAGCGCTCGGTGATTCGCTCCAGCGCTTGATCGTCCAGGGCAATCTCCGCCAGCAACAGCCGCGCCTGCTGGCAGCGCTGGCGCAGCGCCTCCTGCTCGGCGGCCCACTGCTGGCAGAAGCCCTGGGGATCGCTGTCGAAATCCAGGCGCCGGCGAATGATCTGCCCCCGCTCAGTGGGCGGCGTCTGGCCGCTCAGGGCGACATTCAGGCCAAAGCGGTCCAGCAGTTGCGGACGCAGCTCGCCCTCCTCCGGGTTCATGGTGCCGATCAGCACGAACCTGGCCGAATGCCGGTGGGAAATACCATCGCGCTCGATCAGGTTGGTGCCGCTGGCGGCCACGTCCAGCAGCAGGTCCACCAGATGGTCCGGCAGCAGGTTCACCTCGTCGACGTAGAGCACACCACCATCGGCCTTGGCCAGCACCCCCGGGGAAAACTGCGCCCGGCCTTCGCCCAGGGCCGCGTCCAGGTCCAGGGTGCCCACCAGGCGTTCCTCGGTCGCACCCAGGGGCAAGGTGACGAACTGCCCGCTCGCCAGCAGGTCCGCCAGGCCGCGGGCCAGGGTCGACTTGGCCATGCCCCGCGGCCCCTCGATCAACACCCCGCCGATTTTCGGGTCGATGGCCGTCAGGCACAGCGCCAGTTTCAGGTCATCGGCGCCGACCACGGCGGACAGCGGGAAATGTGGGGTATCGGTCATATCAGTTCTCGGTTCGGTCGAGTCAGGTATTGGCTGGGAGGCCCTCATCGCGGGCAAGCCTCGCTCCTACAGAANCCCGCGATCGAGGACGCAGTCCTCGCGCGCGTCAGCCATCTTCTTCTATATCCAGCAACAGGTTTTCCAGGGCCTCGCGGTACTCGCCGGGCTCCTGCCACATACCGCGCTGCTGGGCCTCGAGCAGGCGCTCGGTCATATCGCGCAACGCGTGGGGGTTGTGCTGCCGGATAAATTCGCGGGTCGCCGGGTCCAGCAGATAGGCGTCGGCCAGCAAGGCGTACTGGTGATCGTCGATCAGTTCGGTGGTGGCGTCGAAGGCGAACAGATTATCCAGGGTGGCGGCCATTTCAAAGGCGCCCTTGTAGCCGTGGCGCTTCACCCCTTCGATCCACTTCGGGTTGGCCGCGCGAGAGCGGACCACCCGGTTCAGCTCCTCCTTGAGGCTGCGGATTTTCGGCAGGTCCGGCTGGCTGTGGTCGCCATGGTAACTGGCGGCCTTGGTGCCACTGAGGCTTT
The DNA here is from genome assembly GCF_052044735.1 of Pseudomonas sp. 22526. Lineage (NCBI taxonomy): Bacteria > Pseudomonadati > Pseudomonadota > Gammaproteobacteria > Pseudomonadales > Pseudomonadaceae > Pseudomonas > Pseudomonas sp. 22526. Next base: position 112,701 of record NZ_JBQENK010000013.1, on the reverse strand, counting down.
CCACCGCCGCGAGCATGCCACCCTGGAACTGGTAGTAGTCGTTGGAATCCAGCAGGTCGTGTTCGCGGTTGTCCTGGTTCTGCAGCACCGCCTGCACCTGGCTCAGGCGCTGGGCGAACTGGCCGCGGGCCGCGGTGCCTTCGTCGGAGCCGCCATAGGCGTAGCCGCCCCAGTTCAGGTAGACCTCGGCCAGGTCCTCGCGACTCTGCCACAGGCGACCGTCGATAGCCCCCTGCACGCCCGCACCATAGGCCCCGGGCTTGGCGCCGAAGATCCGCCAGCCGGCCTGGCGCTGCGCGGCCTCGGCATCCAGGCCGGACTGCAGCAGCGCTTCGCGCTCGGCGCGAACCTTGGCCGCCAGCGGGTTGAGGTCGTCCGGCTCGTCCAGCGCGGCCACCGCCTGCACGGCGGCGTCGAACAGGCGGATCAGGTTGGCGAAGGCATCGCGGAAGAACCCGGACACCCGCAGGGTCACGTCCACCCGCGGGCGGTCCAGCAGGCTCAGCGGCAGGATCTCGAAGTCGTCGACCCGCTGGCTGCCGGTGGCCCACACCGGACGCACGCCCATCAGCGCCATGGCCTGGGCGATATCGTCGCCGCCGGTGCGCATGCTCGCCGTGCCCCACACCGACAGGCCGAGCTGACGCAGGTGGTCACCATGGTCCTGCAAGTGCCGTTCGAGGATCAGGTTGGCCGACTGGAAACCGATGCGCCAGGCGGTGGTGGTCGGCAGGTTGCGCACGTCCACCGAGTAGAAATTGCGCCCGGTGGGCAGCACATCCAGGCGTCCGCGGCTCGGTGCGCCGCTGGGCCCAGCCGGCACGAAACGTCCGCCCAGGGCATCCAGCAAACCGCCCATCTCTGCCGGGCCGCAGGCATCCAGGCGCGGCGCCACCACCTCGCGCAGGCTCTCGATGATCGCCTTGACCTCGCTCCAGCCGGGCTCGTTCAGTTGCGCGACTTCACCCGACAACGCGGCTTCGATCAACTGCCCGGCGAACAACTCCAGGCGTTCGCGGGTATCGCCGGCGGTGCGCCACAGCTGCCCGCTGATGTCCTGCAAGACCTGCGGCCGGCGGCCGCTCCAGGGTTCGGCCAGGGCGCAATCCAGCGGATCGAAACCCAGCTCGAAGGCCTTGGCCAGGGCCCGCAACAGGCTCGACTGCGCGCCCCGACCATCGCCACGGGGAATCCGCAGCAGGGCCAGCAAGGTATCGATGCGCAGGCGGCCCACGGGCGACTCGCCGAACACATGCAGGCCGTCGCGGATCTGCGACTCCTTCAGGTCGCACAGGTAGGTATCCAGCCGTGGCAGCCAGAGCGCGGCGTCGGCCTCGCTGTCAAGCTGCCCGTCCAGCTGCAGTTCGCGGTCGATCCGGGTCACCCGCACCAGCTTGAGAATGTCCTTCTGCAACTCGCGGGCACGGCGCGGGTCGAGCAGTTGCGCTTCGTAGTACTCGTCGGCCAGCAGTTCCAGGTCGCGCAACGGGCCGTAGGTTTCGGCGCGGGTCAGCGGCGGCATCAGGTGGTCGATGATCACCGCCTGGGTCCGGCGCTTGGCCTGGGCGCCCTCGCCCGGGTCGTTGACGATGAAGGGATAGATGTTCGGCAGCGGCCCCAGCAGCAGGTCCGGCCAGCAGTTTTCGGACAGGCCGACGCCCTTGCCCGGCAGCCATTCCAGGTTGCCGTGCTTGCCGACATGGATCAGCCCATGGGCGCCGTAGGTCCGGCGCAGCCAGAAATAGAACGCCAGGTAAGCGTGGGGCGGCACCAGGTCCGGGTCGTGATAGACCGCGCTCGGGTCGACCTGATAACCGCGCGCCGGCTGGATGCCGACGAAGGTCAGGCCAAAACGCAGGCCAGCGATCATCAGCCGCCCGCTGCGGAACATCGGGTCGTTTTCCGGCCCGCCCCAGCGTTCGAGCACCGCCCGGCGGTTGGCTTCGGGCAGCGCGTCGAACATGGCCTGGTACTCGTCCAGCGCCAGGCTTTGCTGGCACGGGCGCAGGTCGAGGCTGTCCAGATCGTTGCTGACCCCGCCGAGCAATTGCTGGATCAGCGCCGTCCCGCTGTCCGGCAGCTCGGCCGGCAGTGGGTAACCCTCGGTCTGCAGGGCACGCAGGATATTCAGCGCCGCCGCCGGCGTGTCCAGGCCCACGCCGTTGCCGATGCGGCCATCGCGGGTCGGGTAGTTGGCGAGGATCAGGGCGATGCGTTTTTCGCCATTGGGCAGCCGGGCCAGATCGATCCAGCGCCGCGCCAGTTCGGCGACAAAATCCATGCGCTCGGGGGCCGAGCGGTAGCAGACCACGTCCGACTGGCTGCGCTCGCTGCGCCAGGCCAGGTCCTTGAAGCTGATGGGCCGGCTGATGATGCGCCCGTCCAGTTCCGGCAAGGCGATGTGCATCGCCAGGTCCCGCGGGCCCAGGCCCTGCTCGCTGGCGCGCCAGCCGGGTTCGTTGTCCTGGGCGCAGATGGCCTGGATCACCGGGATATCGCGGCGGAACGGCCGCAGGTGCGGCGCCTCCGGGCTGGACTGGGCAAAACCGGTGGTGTTGAGGATCACTCCCGCCCGCACTTCATCCAGCAGGTCCTCGACCAGCGCCAGGCAACCGGGCTCCTTCAGGCTGGCCAGGGCGATCGGCAGCGGGTTCAGGCCCGCCGCCTGCAAGCGCCGGCAGAACTCATCGATAAAGGCGGTGTTGGCCGCCTGCAAATGCGAGCGGTAGAACAGCAGCGCCGCCACAGGCTGGCCGGCCCGCCAGTCGGCTTGCCAATCGCCGAGGGCGGCGCTGCTTTTGTTCGGGTGATAGATCGCCGTGCGCGGCAGGGTCTGCGGCTCGGACCAGTAGTAGTCGCGCCCCAGCCAGCCGCTGGCCAGGCAGCGGTACAGGTTCAGCGCATTGCCCATGCCGCCCTGGCGCAGGAAGTGCCAGAGGCGATCGCGGTCGGCGGCGGGCACCGTGCTCAGGTCGCTCAGTTCCGGGTCCGGCCGATCGTCGCCCGGCACCAGGATCAGCTGCACGCCGCGTTGCGCCAACTGCACCAGTTGCTCGATGCCATACCGCCAATAGGCGATGCCACCGTGCAGGGAAATCAGGATCACCTTGGCGTGGCGCAGCACCTGGTCGACATACAGGTCGACCGAGGCGTGGTTCTGCACCTGCATCGGGTTGGCCAGGCGAAAGCTCGGGTAGTCCTCTGGCAGTTGCTGCGCCGCTTCGGCCAGCAGCGCCAGACTGGAGTCGCCGCTGCACAGGATCACCAGCTCGGCGGGGGTTTGTCCAAGGTCGGCAATGTTGTCATCCGACACGAAACCGCCGGGCTGGGTCCTGAGCAGGTGCATGGCTTACACGCTGAGGGCGGCGCGCAATTGCGCTTCGAGCAGGGTAGCGTCCAGTTCCTGGCCGATCAGCACCAGGCGCGTGGTGCGGGCTTCGTCGGCGCTCCACTGGCGGTCGAAGTGCTTGTCGAAGCGGGTACCCACGCCCTGGATCAACAGGCGCATCGGCTTGTTGGGGATCGCCGCGAAACCCTTGACCCGCAGGATGCCGTGCTGCACCACCAGTTGGGTCAGGGCGTCCAGCAGCAGGCTTTCGTCGGCCTGTGGCAGTTCGATGGAGATGGAATCGAAGGCGTCGTGATCGTGGTCATCGTGGTCGTCACCATCATGGTGGTGATCGTGATGGCTGTGGCGGCCGTCGATGTGCTCTTCCGAACCCTTGCCCAGGCCCAGCAGCACGTCCAACGGCAGGCGACCGCTGCTGGCTTCGATGACTTTCACCGCCGGCGGCAGTTCCTCGGCGACTTCCAGGCGTACCTTGGCCAGGTCTTCCGGGCTGATCAGGTCGGCCTTGTTGAGGATCACCAGGTCGGCGCTGGACAGCTGGTCGGCGAACAGCTCATGCAGCGGCGACTCATGGTCGAGGTTCGGGTCGAGCTTGCGCTGGGCGTCCACCTGATCCGGGAAGGCGGCGAAGGTGCCAGCGGCCACGGCCGGGCTGTCGACCACAGTGATCACCGCGTCGACGGTGCAGGCGCTGCGGATTTCCGGCCACTGGAACGCCTGGACCAGGGGTTTTGGCAGGGCCAGGCCGGAGGTTTCGATGAGGATATGGTCGAGGTCGTCGCGACGGGCCACCAGCTCGCGCATCACCGGGAAGAACTCTTCCTGCACGGTGCAGCACAGGCAGCCGTTGGCCAGTTCGTAGACGCGGCCGCTGGCCTCTTCCTCGGTGCAACCGATGGCGCACTGCTTGAGGATCTCGCCGTCGATGCCCAGTTCGCCGAACTCGTTGACGATCACCGCGATGCGGCGGCCCTGGGCGTTGTCCAGCATATGCCGCAGCAAGGTGGTTTTGCCCGAGCCGAGGAAGCCGGTAACGATGGTGACGGGAAGTTTGGCCAGTGTTTTCATCGGATGCCCTTTGGCAAGGTGGCGGGCATACGGGACGAGAACCGCGCAGGCAGGTGCACGGAAGAGTTCGCCACCGGATCACCCCGCCCGGTTGTAGTGAGAATCTGGTCCGAGGCAGGTCTCCTGGCTGACGGCGCGCCGGTCGTTGGACTGGCGAACGATGCGCCTTCCCGCCGCCTGGCAGTGGCCTTGCATCGTTCATCACCGTTTACAGTTGCGGGGGCAGCCGCGGCTTGGACCGCGTTCCCTTCTTAGCTTCGGCAGACGCCGAAGAACCTCGAGAGCGCAAGGCTACGCAGTGCTTGGGGGGCGGTCAATGTCCGTGCAGCGCGAAGCTCCGCGAATCGCGCTCGAAAACGAGAACCCCTGCCAATTGACGCCCCTCCCTCGCCCATGCTCTCCTACACGCCTTGTTACGGGTGCCCTTCACAGGGTGAAACGGGAAACCGGTGCGTCACAGGCCAAAAGCCTTGATCAGTCCGGTGCTGCCCCCGCAACGGTAAGCGAGCGAAGAATCAGATCCACTGTGCCAGCAGTCCGGCATGGGAAGGCGATTCTTGCAGGCGTGGCGCAAGCCCCGCCCCTCGCGAGCCCGGAGACCGGCCCGCTGCACAGTCATAACAAACCCGCGGTGGGCGGGCGCTGTTAATTCCCCGCGAGCCCGTCTCGCGGGGTTTTGCTGCGCTCGATTCACCCGCTGACACACCAGAGGGAAGCGCCATGTCGATCATCAGCAGCACCAGCCACTCCAGCAGCACCACCGCCACCCTGAGCCAACGCCTGGTCGCCGCCATCGGCGCCTCGGTCCTCGGTGCGTGCCTGGTGTATTTCGCCGGTTTCTCCCATATCGAAGCGGTGCACAACGCCGCCCACGATACCCGTCACAGCGCCGCCTTCCCTTGCCACTGAGACCTGCCGAGATGATCAAGCGTATCGCGCAAACCGCGGGTTTCACCGGGTTGCTGGCGGCCCTGTTGCTGACCCTGCTGCAAAGCTTCTGGGTCGCGCCACTGATCCTGGAGGCGGAAACCTACGAGAAAGCCCCGGCCGCCCAGCATGAAGCAGTGCATGAGCATGCCGCCGGCACCGCCGCCCACAGCCACGACGCCGAAGCCTGGGAGCCGGAAGACGGCTGGCAGCGCGTGCTGTCCACCACCGGCGGCAACCTGGTGGTCGCCGTGGGGTTCGCCCTGATGCTCGCCGGCCTCTACACCCTGCGTGCGCCGAACCGTACTTCCCAGGGCCTGCTCTGGGGCCTGGCCGGTTATGCCACCTTCTGCCTGGCGCCGACCCTCGGCCTGCCGCCCGAACTGCCGGGCACCGCCGCCGCGGACCTGGGGCAACGGCAGATCTGGTGGGTCGGCACCGCCGCTTCCACCGCGGTCGGCATTGCCCTGATCGTCTTCGCTCGCCACTGGCTGCTGAAAGTGCTGGGCGTGGCCATCCTCGCCGTGCCGCACATCATCGGCGCGCCACAGCCGGAAGTGCATTCGATGCTCGCGCCGCAAGCACTGGAAGCGCAGTTCAAGATCGCTTCGCAGCTGACCAACGCCGCGTTCTGGCTGGCCCTGGGCCTGATCAGCGCCTGGCTGTTCCGCCGCAAGAGCGACGATCAGTACTCGGCATGACGGCAGCCAGCACAGCGCCGACCCTGGTGGTCGGCCTGGGCTGCCAGCGGGGCTGCCCGGCGGAAACCCTGCGCGCCCTGCTCGACCAGACCCTGAGCGCCCACCGCATCGACCTCGGGCAGATCAAGGCGTTGGCCAGCATCGACCTGAAACACGAGGAACCCGGACTGCTGGCCCTGGCCGCGCAATTGGGCCTGCCCCTGACCTGTTTCAGCAGCCGCCAGTTGACGCCTTATGTGCTGCAACTCAGCCATCGCTCGCAGATCGCCTACGAGCACTCCGGCTGCTACGGGGTCGCCGAAAGTGCCGCCCTGGCCCTGGCCGAACACCTGGCCCAAGGCCCGGCAAAGCTGCTTGTCCTGCGGCAGAAAAACGCCCAGGCAACCCTCGCCTTGGCCTGCTGCGGGTAAATCTTCGATAATCCCCGCCACTGATCATGAGCAATCTTCATCTGTGAGGTTGCCTCGCCCCTTTTTTCACAGGAGAACGCCATGACCGTCTTTTTTATCGGCGCAGGTCCCGGCGACCCGGAACTGATCACCGTCAAGGGCCAGCGGCTGATCCACAGCTGCCCGGTCATCATCTATGCCGGCTCCCTGGTGCCCGAAGCGGTGCTGCAGGGCCATAGCGCCGAACAGCTGGTCAACAGCGCCGAACTGCACCTGGAACAGATCATCGAGCTGATCAAGGGTGCCCATGCCAAAGGCCAGGACGTGGCCCGGGTACACTCCGGTGATCCGAGCCTGTACGGCGCCATCGGCGAGCAGATTCGCTGCCTGCGCGAGCTGGGCATTCCCTTCGAGATCATCCCCGGCGTGACCGCCACCGCAGCCTGCGCGGCCTTGCTGGGGGCCGAGCTGACCCTGCCGGACGTCGCCCAGAGCCTGATCCTGACCCGTTATGCCGACAAGACCTCGATGCCCGCCGGCGAAGAGTTCGCCAGCCTGGCCGCCCATGGCACCACCATGGCGATTCACCTGGGGGTCAACCATCTGCAGAAGATTGTCGCCGAGCTGTTGCCCCACTACGGCGCCGACTGCCCGATCGCCGTGGTGCACCGGGCGACCTGGCCGGATCAGGACTGGGTTCTGGGCACGCTGGCGGACATTGCCGAAAAGGTCCAGGCCAAGGGGTTTCGGCGCACGGCGTTGATTCTGGTGGGCCGGGTGCTGGCCACGGACAGTTTCAGCGAATCGTCGTTGTATCGCGCGGGGCATGCGCATTTATATCGGCCTTGAGGCCTTATCG
>NZ_JBQENK010000013.1:82529-105363 GCF_052044735.1 Pseudomonas sp. 22526 | reverse complement strand
CGATCCAGGCGCCGCGGAGCAACTGGGACCACATACATCCGGGCATAAAAAAACGGCGCTCACGGGGCGCCGTTTTTCATGTTCGCAGCGAACGCCTTAGTAGTAGGCGTTTTCTTTCTGCGTGTGGTCGGTGACGTCACGTACACCCTTGAGCTCGGGAATGCGTTCGAGCAGGGTGCGCTCGATGCCTTCCTTCAAGGTCACGTCGGCCTGGCCGCAGCCTTGGCAACCACCACCGAACTGCAGCACGGCGATGCCGTCCTCGACCACATCGATCAGGCTGACCTGGCCGCCGTGGCTGGCCAGCCCCGGGTTGATCTCGGTTTGCAGGTAGTAGTTGATGCGCTCGTTGATCGGGCTGTCGGCGTTGACCATCGGCACCTTGGCGTTGGGCGCCTTGATGGTCAGCTGGCCGCCCATGCGGTCGGTGGCGTAGTCGACCACCGCATCATCGAGGAAACCTTCGCTGAAGGCGTCGATGTAGGCGGTGAAGCTCTTCAGCCCGAGGGCTTTGTCTTCGGGTTTTTCTTCACCCGGCTTGCAATAGGCGATGCAGGTCTCGGCGTACTGAGTCCCTGGCTGGGTGATAAAGATGCGGATGCCAATGCCCGGGGTGTTCTGCTTGGAGAGCAGATCAGCCAGATAATCGTGGGCGGCGTCGGTAATGGTAATAGCGGTCATGGAAATTCCTCGCAGGCGTGGGCGCAGTTTACGCCAATCGGCGTGCCGGACAAAGTCCTAGTATTTTTGTCGGGATAGACCTTGGTCGATAGGCCCGCACTGCGTGGTCGACGCAACGCCTGGGATTTTTCACAAGGCTTGTCCGGAATGGGCCGGGCCGGAACCTGAGGGCTCCGGCCCGGAATTTCAAGGGCTTGGCGCCCTCAGAGGTTCTCGTAGCGGTTCATGTCCAGTACGCCCGCCTCTTTCGGATCGGTTTCCAGGATGTACTGGGTCTGGTCATGGAAGTACTGCCAGAACTGCGGATGGCTGCGGCGGATCCCCCAGCGCTCGACGATTTTCTCGAAACGGTGGGCGTCCTTGGCGTTTTCCATCTCGGCCACGAACGCCGGCACTTGCTCGGCAGGAATATTGAACATGAAGTTCGGGTAGCTGCTGAGCACGCCCGGGTAGATGGTCAGGGTATCCAGGCCCGGCTGGTAGCGCAGCGATTCGCCCAGCAGGAACGCCACGTTACTGTGGGCGCGGTTGCGCAGCATGCTGTAGAACACCCGTTTGCCGCTTGGCGCCTGGATACGCAGCATGGTGGCCTCCGGCAACAGGTCGATGACCCGCATGCCGGCCGCCGGCCGCGAAACCAAGCTGCTGAGGGCCTGTTCGGCGTTCTGCAGGTCCTGGTCGATATTCGGCCGCGAGCAGTAGGCGCCGTCGCAGCGGTTGATCGGATCGGGCCGCGCATTGAGGTCGCCGTAACGGCTCAACAATTGGTTGGCGAAGTCGCGTTTCGGGTCCTTTTCGTCCAGGGTCAGGGCACTGGCCTTGTCGTCGTCGATGGACTCGTAGTCCAGCCACATCTTGAACTTGCCGCTGTTCTGGTACCAATCGTCGAGGAAGTCCTCGCGGCTGCCGGCGGGCATCAGGCGCAGGAAGTTCTGCTCGGCGCCATTGCGGATCAGGTCGAAGTACAGCCGGGTCTGCGCCTGGTGCGAGACGTTGCCGAACACATCAAAGTTGACCGCCAGCTGGTAGTAGGTGCGCTCCAGCAGCGGGTAGTCGAACAGCCACAGGGTCTGTGGCACCTCGCCGATCAGGCCCTTGGTCACCGAGGCGCTGTCGAAGTGGCGGAAGATGCTCAGCAGCGCGTTGTCGTTGCCCGCCCACAGGGTCGACCAGCTCGGCGCCGGGGCATTGGCGTAGGAGTCGCGACGCAGGACCTCGTATTCGTTGCGCTTGTCGCGGTAGGCCAGCCACAGGCTCAGCACACTGCCGACGTCGTCATTCTGCCCGGGCATGGCCAGCAGCGGCGTGGCCTGGCCGCGATAGGACGGGTCGGTGATATAGAGGTCGTGCTCCGGGGCCTGGAACAGCGCCCAGAAGTTGTCGCGGATCACGTCGGTGGCGATCTGCCCGCGGCACACCGGACCACGGATAAAGGTGCGCACGAAGTACTCGGCGTTATCCAGCATGAACTGGTAGCGGGCCTTGGCCGGAATCGCCTCGAAGGTCTCGAACGGGTTGGCGCGGCGGCCCGGGCCATAACCCGGCAGCGCGGTGACCTGATAATCGCCGCTGTAGAACAGCGTCTTGACCCGCGCCATCTTCGCCGCGCTCAGCGGGTAGGTGATGTGGGTCTTGTGCACTATCACCCCCTGCACCGGCCACAGGCGGTAATACACCTGGGTGCCCGGGTCGTCGTTGGGCCGGCGGGTGTTGATCAGGTCGATCGGCTGGCCGCTCGGCGTGCGCGAGCGTACCCACTGGAAGAAATGCCCCGGCTCGCCGCCCTCGAAGTAGATATGGGCCAGGAACCAGTGCTCGAACAGCCAGCGGGCCACCAGGCTTTCCCGGGCGCCCGGGGCATTGAGCAGGTTTTCCCACTGCAGCACCTGCATCGCTTCCTTGGCGCTCGGCGCCAGGCTCTGCTCGTCGATCGGCGCCCCGGAGGCCAGCCAGCGCTGCAGGGTCTGGTATTGCTGATCGGTCAGGCCGGTCACCGCCAGCGGCATGCCTTCGCGCGGATGGGCTTTGGCATAACCGTCGAATTCGGCCGGTTGCGCGCACATGTTCTCGCGGTTCAGGCCCAGGACAATGTCCTCCGGCAGCTTGGCGTTGGGTTGCAACGGCGTCTTGTGGCCCAGCTCCAGCATGCGCGCCATCAGCGCCGCCTGGCTGCCCTGGGCGTCGAGCACCGAGTAGAAGCCCATGTTCTGCCAGGCGTGCTTGCCGGAAGCGTCGTAGAACAAGCGGGTCGGCGCCTGCGCCTTGCTGCGCTCGCCGTCGTACACCGGGATCTTCGAGGCGCCGCGGGCCGCGCCCTCGCCGCTGCCCAGGTTGAGCTGGCAGGCCGAGTCGTAGCACGCATGGCAGGCCACGCATTTCTCGGTAAAGATCGGCTGGATATCGCGGGTATAGGAGATCGCTGGCGCGGGACCCTGGGCGCTGGCGAACGAACTTAAAAGCAGCAGCACACTGCCGATGACGACGCGGTAAGACATATCCCTGGTCCAATCCATAAGAAAATCCGCCGATTCTACCGGGCCAGCACCGCGGCCAACATGAGCGATATTCATGCAAAACCGCCACATGCTCTAAAAGCGCACAGGTTTGCTATGATCCTCGCCCTTCGTAATGGCCCTTCCAGGTAGTCTTTCATGTCCGATCGCAGCACGCGCCTCCAAGCCCTTCAGCAAGCCCTCAAAGAGCGCATCCTGATTCTCGACGGCGGCATGGGCACCATGATCCAGAGCTACAAGCTCGAGGAGCAGGACTACCGTGGCAAACGCTTCGCCGACTGGCCGAGCGACGTCAAGGGCAACAACGACCTGCTGGTGCTGACCCGTCCGGACGTGATCGGCGGCATCGAGAAAGCCTACCTGGATGCCGGCGCCGACATCCTCGAAACCAACACCTTCAACGCCACGCAGATTTCCATGGCCGACTATGGCATGGAAGCCCTGGTCTACGAGCTCAACGTCGAAGGCGCGCGCCTGGCGCGCAAGGTGGCCGACGCCAAGACCCTGGAGACCCCGGACAAGCCGCGCTTCGTCGCCGGCGTGCTGGGCCCGACCAGCCGCACCTGCTCGCTGTCGCCGGACGTCAACAACCCCGGCTACCGCAACGTCACCTTCGACGAACTGGTGGAGAACTACACCGAGGCCACCAAGGGCCTGATCGAGGGCGGCGCCGACCTGATCCTGATCGAGACCATCTTCGACACCCTCAACGCCAAGGCGGCAATCTTCGCCGTGCAGGGCGTGTTCGAAGAACTGGGCCTCGAACTGCCGATCATGATCTCCGGCACCATCACCGACGCCTCGGGCCGCACCCTGTCCGGGCAGACCACCGAAGCCTTCTGGAACTCGGTGGCCCACGCCAAGCCGATCTCGGTGGGCCTGAACTGCGCCCTCGGCGCCAGCGAACTGCGCCCCTACCTGGAAGAGCTGTCGAACAAGGCCAGCACCCACGTCTCCGCGCACCCCAACGCCGGCCTGCCCAACGAATTCGGCGAGTACGACGAACTGCCGGCGCAAACCGCCAAGGTCATCGAAGAGTTCGCCCAGAGCGGCTTTTTGAACATCGTCGGCGGTTGCTGCGGCACCACCCCGGGGCATATCGAGGCCATCGCCAAGGCCGTCGCCGGTTATGCGCCGCGGCAGATCCCGGACATCCCCAAGGCCTGCCGCCTGTCGGGCCTGGAGCCGTTCACCATCGATCGCCAGTCGTTGTTCGTCAACGTCGGCGAGCGGACCAACATCACCGGTTCCGCCAAGTTCGCCCGCCTGATCCGTGAAGAGAACTACACCGAAGCCCTGGAAGTCGCCCTGCAGCAGGTCGAGGCCGGCGCCCAGGTGATCGACATCAACATGGACGAAGGCATGCTGGACTCGAAGAAGGCCATGGTGACCTTCCTCAACCTGATCGCCGGCGAACCGGACATCTCCCGCGTGCCGATCATGATCGACTCCTCCAAGTGGGAAGTGATCGAAGCCGGCCTCAAGTGCATCCAGGGCAAGGGCATCGTCAACTCCATCAGCATGAAGGAAGGCGTCGAGCAGTTCATTCATCACGCCAAGCTGTGCAAGCGCTACGGCGCCGCTGTGGTGGTGATGGCCTTCGACGAAGCCGGCCAGGCCGACACCGAGGCGCGCAAGAAGGAAATCTGCAAACGCTCCTACGACATCCTGGTCAACGACGTCGGCTTCCCGCCGGAAGACATCATCTTCGACCCGAACATCTTCGCCGTGGCCACCGGCATCGAGGAACACAACAACTACGCGGTGGACTTCATCCACGCCTGCGCCTACATCCGCGACGAGCTGCCCTATGCGCTGAGCTCCGGCGGCGTGTCCAACGTGTCGTTCTCGTTCCGCGGCAACAACCCGGTGCGCGAGGCGATCCACTCGGTGTTCCTGCTGTATGCGATCCGCAACGGCCTGACCATGGGCATCGTCAACGCCGGCCAGCTGGAGATCTACGACCAGATCCCGCAGGAGCTGCGCGACGCCGTGGAGGACGTGATCCTCAACCGCACCCCGGAAGGCACCGATGCCCTCCTCGCCATCGCCGACAAGTACAAGGGCGACGGCAGCGTCAAGGAAGCCGAGACCGAAGAGTGGCGCAACTGGGACGTCAACAAGCGCCTGGAACATGCCCTGGTCAAGGGCATCACCACGCACATTGTCGAAGACACCGAAGAGTCGCGGCTGTCCTTCGCTCGCCCGATCGAAGTGATCGAAGGCCCGTTGATGGCCGGCATGAACATCGTCGGCGACCTGTTCGGCGCCGGCAAAATGTTCCTGCCCCAGGTGGTGAAGTCCGCCCGGGTGATGAAGCAGGCCGTGGCCCACCTGATTCCGTTCATCGAACTGGAAAAAGGCGACAAGCCGGAAGCCAAGGGCAAGATCCTCATGGCCACGGTCAAGGGCGACGTACACGACATCGGCAAGAACATCGTCGGCGTGGTCCTGGGCTGTAACGGCTACGACATCGTCGACCTCGGCGTGATGGTGCCGGCAGAGAAGATCCTGCAGGTAGCCAAGGAACAGAAGTGCGACATCATCGGCCTGTCCGGCCTGATCACCCCGTCGCTGGACGAGATGGTCCATGTCGCCCGGGAAATGCAGCGCCAGGACTTCCACCTGCCGCTGATGATCGGTGGCGCCACCACCTCCAAGGCCCACACGGCGGTGAAGATCGAGCCCAAGTACAGCAATGACGCGGTGGTCTACGTCACCGACGCCTCGCGCGCCGTGGGCGTGGCCACCCAACTGCTGTCCAAGGAACTCAAGGCCGGCTTCGTCGAGCGTACCCGCGAAGAGTACGTGGAAGTCCGCGAGCGCACCGCCAACCGCAGCGCCCGCACCGAGCGCCTGAGCTACCCGGCGGCCGTGGCCAAGAAGCCGCAGTTCGACTGGAGCAGCTACCAGCCGACCGTGCCGACCTTCACCGGGGCCAAGGTGCTGGACAATATCGACCTGCGGGTCCTGGCCGAATACATCGACTGGACGCCGTTCTTCATCTCCTGGGACCTGGCCGGCAAGTTCCCGCGCATCCTCCAGGACGAGGTGGTGGGTGAAGCCGCCACCGCGCTGTACAAGGACGCCCGGGAAATGCTCGACAAGCTGATCGACGAGAAGCTGATCAGCGCCCGCGCGGTGTTCGGCTTCTGGCCGGCCAACCAGGTGCAGGACGACGACCTGGAAGTCTATGGCGACGACGGCCAGCCTTTGGCCAAGCTGCACCACCTGCGCCAGCAGACCATCAAGACCGATGGCAAGCCGAACTTCTCCCTGGCCGACTTCGTCGCGCCCAAAGACAGCGGCGTGACCGACTACGTGGGCGGTTTCATCACCACCGCCGGCATCGGCGCCGAAGAAGTGGCCAAGGCCTATCAGGACAAGGGCGACGACTACAACTCGATCATGGTCAAGGCCCTGGCCGACCGTCTGGCCGAGGCCTGCGCCGAGTGGCTGCACCAGCAGGTGCGTAAAGACTACTGGGGCTATGCCAAGGACGAGGAACTGGACAACGAGGCGCTGATCAAGGAGCAGTACAGCGGTATCCGCCCTGCCCCGGGTTATCCGGCCTGCCCGGACCACACCGAGAAGAGCACCCTGTTCGCCCTGCTCGACCCCGAGGCCAGCGAAGGCAAGGCCGGGCGCAGCGGCGTGTTCCTCACCGAACACTTCGCCATGTTCCCGGCGGCGGCGGTCAGCGGCTGGTACTTCGCCCATCCGCAGGCGCAGTACTTCGCCGTGGGCAAGATCGACAAGGACCAGGTCAACAGCTACAGCGCGCGCAAAGGCCAGGACCTGGCCGTGACCGAGCGCTGGCTGGCGCCGAACCTGGGCTACGACAACTAACAGCTGCGCCCCCCACTGTAGGAGCGAGCTTGCTCGCGATGAACGCCAACGANCGCGTTGTCTTGGCGTTTTGATCGCGAGCAAGCTCGCTCCTACAGGGTGGAGCTACGCGGAAATTGTCTATGCTTTCCCCACACCCACTTGTGTCGAGGGATTTATGGACGACCCCATCAACGACAAGCCGCCGACCCTTTGGCAGATGCTGCAAAGCGTCGCCGCTGCCGCCTTTGGCGTGCAGAGCGGCAAGAACCGCAAGCGCGACTTCACCCACGGCAAACCCAGCCATTTCGTGATCCTGGGCATTCTGTTCACCGCAGTGTTCGCCTTGACCCTGTTCGGTATCGTCAAGCTGGTAGTGCACCTGGCGGGGCTCTGAACGCCTGTCAGTGCAGCAACAGATTCAGCGAGAAGGGATAACGGTAGCCGGCCGGTTTGCCCTCGGCCGACAGCCCGCGGAAGTCCACGCCGTATTGCTGCGAACCCTGCAGATCCAGCAAGCGCTGCGCCTGGACCCTGTCCAATAGCTGGAACACCTCCAGCTGCCAGTCCGGGCCGCCATGGGCCACAGGACCCAGCCCCCGGGCGTCGTCATTGAGCACCACCATCGCCCAGCCGCCCAGGGTGAAGTGCCCGGCGATCAGGGCTGTCAGGCGTCCGTCGATCAGCGCCTGCAAGGCCTGCGGCGAACTGTTCAGGGCACTGAACAGCACCTCCTTGCCCGGTCGCCGCCCCTGCTGCTCCAGCGCTTCCATGGCCCCCAGGACCATCTCGTCGTTGGCCGACCAGATCAACTGCGTCTGCGGGTAACGCTTGAGCAGCTGCTGGGCCTGTTCAAAGGCGCGCTGGCGACTCCATTCGCCATACACCAGCTGGCGCAGCCGCACCTCGGGGTGCTCGGCCAGCGCCCGCTGCAAGCCCTGTTCACGGGATTGCGCCACTGGGGTGTTCTTCACGCCCGAGAACGCCAGCAGGTCGATGTACTGCCCGGGGGCGAGCGGGCCGTGACGACGAACCAGCTCCTTGAGCATCAGGTAGCCGGCTTCTTCGTCGTTGGCGATCATGCTGCCGATCCAGTCGGGATAACGGCTCTGGCGCTCACCGAGCAAGCGCTGCTGATCGGCGGTCAGCGCATTGTTGACGACGAACAGCTTCACCCCGCTGCCCTGGGACAGGCGCAGGATCTCCGGCGCGACATATTGCTCGTTGACCACCACCAGGTAATCCGGCCGATCCGGCCCCTGCAGGGCTTCCCGGGCCTGGCGGATGGTGGTTTGCGAATCGCGCTGCGAATAACGCACGCGCAGATCCAGGCCGAGGTCGTTGGCCGCGGCCTGCATGAACTGTGAATAACCGACCCAGAAGGTTTCAGTAGAGTTGCCCGGGTTCAGAAACACCACCGAGGTGGCATGAGCCACGGCCCAGAACGACCCACTCAACACCAGCGGCAGTACCAGCAGATACCGACCTAACACCTTCAACATTGCGACCAGAGCCCCGGAATATTGCCTTGCAGTATAACTGGCAAAATACTGGCCAATGTCGGCAAATTGTCATTTCCCAGAGACAATTCGGACTCTGTTCATCGCTTGACCGCAACTATTGATGACTGACCCAGAACACCGCCGTTCCCACGACCAGAATGATCAGGAAGAGAATGGCCCAAGCATCGACACTGCTGTCGCTTTTCCTTGCTTTGGTTGGATTGCTCATAGCATCGCCTCTTGTCGGTTTTATCGGTGACTGCACAAAGACTCGAGCACAGTTAAGTCGAGGATTGCCCTCACCACAAATGTGGGTTTGAGGCGGCTGGATACCGTTAGTCGTTTTGGTTCTTTGCATATACTCAAACATCACTTTTGCGCATAACTGCAAACTGGTATCTTCGCCCGGCTCCGTTGGGAGTGCGCGGCCGTGCGCGCAGAATTTCTTGGGTGACATCCGCCTCTGCGTCACCTGATAAGCCTGAGAACAGGATCTATATGTACGTATACGACGAGTACGATCAGCGGATCATCGAGGACCGCGTCAAGCAGTTCCGTGATCAGACCCGGCGCTATCTGGCAGGCGAGCTGAGCGAAGAAGAATTCCGCCCTCTGCGCCTGCAGAATGGCCTCTATATCCAACGTTTTGCCCCGATGCTGCGGGTGGCGGTGCCTTATGGCCAGCTGACTTCGCGCCAAGCACGGATGATGGCCAGGATCGCTCGCGACTACGACAAGGGCTACGCCCACATCAGTACCCGGCAGAACGTGCAGTTCAACTGGCCGGCGCTGGAAGACATCCCGGACATCCTGGCTGAGCTGGCGACCGTGCAGATGCACGCCATCCAGACCAGCGGCAACTGCCTGCGCAACGTCACCACCGACCAGTTCGCCGGCGTCGCCGCCGATGAGCTGGTCGACCCGCGCCCCTGGTGCGAGATCGTCCGTCAGTGGACCACCTTCCACCCTGAATTCGCCTACCTGCCGCGCAAGTTCAAGATCGCCATCAACGGTTCGACCGCGGACCGCGCGGCCATCGAAGTCCACGACATCGGCCTGGAGCCGGTGCACAACGCCGCCGGCGAGCTGGGCTTCCGGGTCCTGGTCGGTGGCGGCCTGGGCCGGACCCCGGTGGTCGGCGCCTTCATCAACGAGTTCCTGCCATGGCAGGACCTGTTGAGCTACCTCGACGCCATCCTGCGGGTCTACAACCGCTATGGCCGACGTGACAACAAGTACAAGGCGCGGATCAAGATCCTGGTCAAGGCCCTGACCCCAGAAGTGTTCGCCGAGAAAGTCGAAGCGGAAATGACCTTCCTGCGCGGCGGCCAGACCACCCTGACCGACGCCGAAGTGCATCGCGTGGCCAAGCACTTCGTCGATCCGGACTACAAGGCCCTGGTCAACCAGGACGCCGAACTGGCCGAGCTCGACCAGCAGCATCCGGGCTTCGCCCGCTGGCGCACGCGCAACACCCTGGCCCACAAGAAGCCGGGTTATGTCGCCGTGACCCTGTCGCTGAAGCCCACCGGCGTAGCTCCGGGCGACGTCACCGACAAGCAGCTGGACGGCATCGCCGACCTGGCCGAGCGCTACAGCTTCGGTCAGCTGCGCACCTCCCACGAGCAGAACGTGATTCTCGCCGACGTCGAGCAGAGCCAGCTGTTCACCCTGTGGGGCGAGCTGCGCGAACAAGGTTTCGCCACGCCGAACATCGGCCTGCTGACCGACATCATCTGCTGCCCGGGCGGCGACTTCTGCTCCCTGGCCAACGCCAAGTCGATCCCGATCGCCGAATCCATCCAGCGCCGTTTCGACGACCTGGACTACCTGTTCGACATCGGCGAGCTGGACCTGAACATCTCCGGTTGCATGAACGCCTGCGGCCACCACCACGTGGGCCACATCGGCATCCTCGGCGTGGACAAGAAAGGCGAAGAGTTCTATCAGGTTTCCCTGGGTGGCAGCGCCAGCCGCGACGCCAGCCTGGGCAAGATCCTCGGCCCGTCCTTCGCCCAGGACGACATGCCCGACGTGATCTCGAAGCTGATCGACGTGTACGTGGAACAACGTACCGAGGACGAGCGCTTCATCGACACCTACCAACGTATTGGCATCGACCTCTTCAAGGAGCGCGTCTATGCAGCGAATCATTAAGAACAACGAGGTCATCGACGAAACCTGGCACCTGCTGCCCAAGGACGCGACCCTCGACGGCATTTCCAACTGCGACGACCTGATCGTGCCGCTGGCCCTGTGGCGCGAGCACGCTCACGCCCTCAAGGCCCGCGACGGCGGCCTGGGCGTGTGGCTGGACAGCGATGAAGAAGCCGAAGAGATCGGCGATGACGTGCAGCACTTCCAGGTCATCGCCCTGAACTTCCCGGCCTTCACCGATGGCCGCAACTACTCCAACGCCCGCCTGCTGCGTGACCGTTACGGTTTCAAGGGCGAGCTGCGGGCAATCGGCGACATCTTGCGCGACCAGCTGTTCTACCTGCGCCGCTGCGGGTTCGACGCCTACGCCCTGCGCGCCGACAAGGACCCGTACGAAGCCCTGGAAAGCCTCAAGGACTTCTCCGTGACCTACCAGGCCGCCACCGACGAACCGCTGCCGCTGTTCCGTCGCCGCTAAGGCCTGCGCCAACAAAAAGCCCTGGACCGGGAAACCGGTTCAGGGCTTTTTTGTATCTGCCGTCTTTTACCCCGTCGCCCGCCCCCTGTAGGAGCGAGCTTGCTCGCGATCAAAACGTCAAGACAACGCGATGCTTCAGGTTCATCGCGTCATCGTTGGCCTCCATCGCGGGCAAGCCTCGCTCCTACAGAAGAAACAGGCTCACGTGGTGTTCCTTACCAGAAACGCTGCTGGGTCAGGCGGCTCCACCAGGTCAGCAGCACACGGTCGACAGAATTGCTGGCTGCCAGCCCGACCCGCTCCTGCAGGCTCTTGCGCTCGGCGTAGTGCAGGTGGAACAGCTCGGCGCTCTTGGCGCGCTCGGCCAGGTATTCGTCGCTGGTCTTCAGTTCATCGACCAGCTTCTTCTCCTGCGCCGCGACACCCAGCCAGACTTCACCGGTAGCCACCTCGTCGATGACCAGCTGTGGCCGGTAACGGGAGACGAAGTTCTTGAACAGCTTGTGGGTGACGTCCAGGTCTTCCTGGAACTTCTCCCGGCCCTTCTCGGTGTTTTCGCCAAACACGGTCAGGGTGCGCTTGTACTCGCCGGCGGTCAGTACCTCGAAGTCGATGTCGTGCTTTTTCAGCAGGCGGTTGACGTTCGGCAGCTGCGCCACCACGCCGATCGAACCGAGGATGGCGAACGGCGCGCTGATGATCTTCTCGCCGATGCAGGCCATCATGTAGCCGCCGCTGGCCGCGACCTTGTCGATGCACACCGTCAACGGCACACCGGCCTGACGGATCCGCGCCAGTTGCGACGAGGCCAGGCCGTAGCTGTGCACCATGCCGCCGGCGCTTTCCAGGCGCAGCACCACTTCGTCCTTGGGCGTAGCCAGGCTCAGCAGCGCGGTGATCTCGTGGCGCAGCCCCTCGGTGGCCGAAGCCTTGATGTCGCCGCTGAAATCCAGCACGAACACCCGCGGCTTTTCCTCGTGCTGCTTCTTGTGTTTTTTCTCGGCCTTGGCCTCGGACTTGCGCAGGGCCTTGAGCTGGTCCTTGTCGAGCAGGCTCTGCTCCAGACGCTCGCGCAGGCCTTTGTAGAAATCGTTGAGCTTGCTCACATGCAACTGCCCGGCGCCCTTGCGCCGGCCTTTGCTGCGCAGCGACGCAGCGGTGACCAGCACCACCAGGATGGCGATGACCAGGGTGACGGTTTTGGCCAGGAAACTGGCGTATTCGGAGAGAAACTCCACAGGGACTCCTTAAAGACGTGCATCACTGCCAACACGTGGCGGAACAGCTTCAGCATACCGGCGCAGCCGAGCGCCGACCAGTCGCGAAACCTCCTGTTACCGAGCTCTAACGGGCATTTCAAACAAGCGTATGTTTTTTCATTGACAGCTCACCGGCATCCTCATAACCTCGCAAAACTTTCAACGTACCGGGATGACGCGGACGTGGGCAGCATCTATCTGATTCGACATGGCCAGGCCTCCTTCGGTGCGGACGACTACGACGTGCTGTCGACCACGGGTGTTCGCCAGGCCGAAGTGCTCGGTCAACATCTGGTCGAACTGGGGGTGAACTTCGACCGCTGCCTGGCCGGTGACCTGCGCCGCCAGCAACACACCGCCCATTCCACCCTGCAACAGTTCAGCGCCGCGGGCCTGCCCACGCCGATCCTGGAAACCGATTCGGCGTTCAACGAATTCGATGCCGACGCGGTGATCCGCGCCCTGCTGCCCGATATGTTGTCCGAGGAGCCCGGCGCCCTGGACATCCTGCGCAACGCCGCGCAGAACCGCGCCGAATTCCAGCGCATCTTCGCCCTGATCATCGACCGCTGGCTGGCCGGCACCTACGATCCACCGGGCCTGGAAAGCTGGCTGGGGTTCGTCGAACGAGTGCAGGCCGGCCTGCAACGTATTCTGGAACAGGCCGACAACACCCAGAAAATCGCCGTGTTCACCTCCGGCGGCACCATCACCGCCCTGCTCCACCTGATTACCCGGATGCCTGCCGCCCAGGCCTTCGAACTGAATTGGCAAATCGTCAATACCTCGCTCAACCAGCTGAAGTTTCGCGGTCGCGAGGTTGCCCTGGCTTCCTTCAACAGCCATGCCCACCTGCAACTGCTGAAGGCCCCGGAACTCATCACTTTCCGCTGAGTCCGGATCACTGTGACCCTTGCTGTAACAACCCATAAAAGGATCGAACCATGACCTCCGTAGCCGACGCCGTACAAGCCATGAAAGCCAAGTTCAACCCAGCTGCCGCTGCCGGCCTGGACCTGGTTTTCGGTTTCCGTATCGATGACACCAAGAACTTCTCGCTGATCGTCAAAGACAGCACCTGCGAGCTCAAGGAAGGCGAGAACCCGGACGCCCAGGTCACTCTGGTAATGGACGGCGAAACCCTGCAAGGCATTGTCAGCGGCGAAACCGACGGCATGCAGGCCTTTATGGGCGGCAAGCTGCGCGCCGAAGGCGACATGATGCTGGCGATGAAGCTGAGCGAACTGTTCCCGGCCTGAGTAAGCGCTTCCCCAGGGAAGCCCTTGTTTGCCCACGAATCCCGCCCTCTGGCGGGATTCGTCGTTTCAGGCCCGCGCTTTCAGTCGGCGCCAAGGGGCTCGGCCAACGGCAAACCGGTGACGGGAGCCGCCAAGACCGAGGACGCCGCCAGCAGCTCCCGGGTATAAGGATGGCGCGCCGTGGCGAACAATTGCTCGGTCTCGCCGCGCTCCACCACTTCACCCTCCTGCATCACGATCAGGTCGTGGGCCAGCGCCCGCACCACCGCCAGGTCGTGGCTGATGAACAGGTAGGTCAGGCCATGTTCCTGCTGCAGGCGACGCAGCAGCGCCACCACCTGTTTCTGCACAGTGCGGTCGAGGGCCGAGGTGGGTTCGTCGAGCAGGATCAGTTCCGGCTTGAGCACCAGGGCCCGGGCAATGGCGATGCGCTGGCGCTGGCCGCCGGAGAATTCGTGGGGGTAGCGATGGCGGCTGGCCGGGTCAAGGCCGACTTCCTGCAAGGCTTCGATCACCGCCTGCTCGCGCTGCCGCGCATTCAGCTCGCTGTGCACCAGCAAGCCTTCGGCAATGATCTGCTGCACGCTGAGGCGTGGGCTGAGGCTGCCGAAAGGATCCTGAAACACCACTTGCAACTGCCGGCGCAACGGCCGCAGTTGTTTGCCGTCGAGGCTTTGCAGGTCCTGACCCTTGAAGCGGATGCTGCCTTCGGACTCGATCAGCCGCAGGATCGCCTGGCCCAAGGTCGACTTGCCCGAGCCGGACTCACCGACAATGCCCAGGGTCTTGCCCCGTTGCAGTTGCAGGTCGATGCCGTTCACCGCCTTCAGGTAACGCCTGGGCCGCAGCCAGCCACCGCCCAGACGGAACCAGACCTTCAGCCCGTCCACCGCCAGCAGGGTCTCGCTGGGCCCGCGGCGCAGCGCCTGGCCGCCGGGCTCGGCATTCAGCAGTTGGACGCTGTAGGGATGCCGGGGATCGGCGAACAGCTGCTCGCAGCCAGCCGTTTCGACTATCTCCCCGGCGCGCATCACCGCCACCCGCTGGGCGATGCTGCGCACCAGGTTGAGGTCGTGGCTGATCAGCAGCAAGGCCATGCCCAGGCGCTGTTGCAGCTCCTTGAGCAGCAGCAGGATCTTGCGTTGCACAGTGACATCCAGGGCGGTGGTCGGCTCGTCGGCAATCAGCAATTCCGGTTCGCAGGCCAGGGCCATGGCGATCATCACCCGCTGGCGTTGCCCGCCGGAGAGCTGATGGGGGTAGGCCTGCAAGCGCTGCTCCGGCTGCTGGATGCCCACCAGGCGCAGCAGTTCCAGGATCCGTTCGCGGGCCTGGGCTCCGGCCATGCCCTTGTGCAAGCGCAGGGTCTCCCCCAGTTGCCGCTCCAGGCTATGCAGGGGGTTCAGCGAGCTCATGGGCTCCTGGAAGATCATCGCGATGCGGTTGCCGCGCAGTTGGCACAAACGCGCTGGGCTGGCGCCGAGCAGCTCTTCGCCGCGATAACGGATGCTGCCCGCGATACGCGTGCTGCCCGGATCCAGCAATTGCAGGAGGCTGTGGGCCGTCACCGACTTGCCGGAGCCGGACTCGCCCACCAGCGCCAGGCATTCGCCGGGACGGATCTCCAGGTCGATGCCATGCACTACTTCAGTGGCCTTGAACGCCACCCGCAGGTCGCGCAGTTCAATCAGTCTTTCACTCATCTCAATGCCTCGGATCGAAGGCGTCGCGGCAGGCTTCGCCGATAAACACCAGCAACGACAGAATCAGCGCCAGGGCGAAAAACGCCGTCAGCCCCAGCCAGGGCGCCTGCAGATTGCTTTTGCCCTGGCCGATCAATTCGCCCAGGGAAGCACTGCCGGCCGGCATGCCGAAGCCGAGGAAATCCAGGGCCGACAGGGTGGCGATGGCTCCGGTGAGAATGAACGGCAGGTACGTCAGGGTGGCGCTCATGGCGTTGGGCAGGATGTGCCGCAGCATCACCTGGGCATCGCCGACGCCCAGGGCCCGCGCCGCCTTGACGTACTCCAGGCCGCGGCTGCGCAGGAACTCGGCGCGCACCACATCCACCAGGGTCAGCCAGGAAAACAGCGCCATGATCCCCAGCAGCCACCAGAAACCCGGCTCGACGAACCCCGAGAGAATGATCAGCAGGTACAGCACCGGCAGCCCCGACCAGACCTCCTGCAAGCGCTGCCCCAACAGGTCGATCCAGCCGCCGTAATAGCCCTGCAGGGCGCCGGCGGCGATGCCGATCAGTGCACTGGCGGCAGTCAATGCCAGGGCGAACAGCAGCGACACCCGGGTGCCGAAGATCACCCGCGCCAGCACGTCCCGTGCCTGGTCGTCGGTGCCCAGCCAGTTCTGTGCCGAGGGCGGGCTGGGCGCCGGTTCCGTGAGGTCGTAGTTGACCGTGTCGAAAGCAAAAGGAATGGGCGCGAACAGCAACCAGCCGCCCTGCCCTTCGATCAGTTGGCGCACCGAAGCGCTGCGGTAATCCGGCTGGAACGGCAGTTCGCCGCCGAACTGCTGTTCGGTGTAACGCTTGAACGCCGGGAAATACCACTGGCCCTGGTAAGCCACCAGCAAGGGTTTGTCGTTGGCGATCAACTCACCGCCGAGGGTCAAGGCGAACAGCGCGATGAACAGCCACAACGACCACCAGCCGCGCCGGTGGGACTTGAAGCGCTGCCAGCGCCGCTGGCCTATGGGAGACAAGGTCAACATCAGGCGCTCCTTGCACTGAAGTCGATGCGCGGATCGACCAGGGTGTAGCACAGGTCGCCGAGCAGTTTTATCAGCAGACCGAACAGGGTGAAGATGAACAGCGAACCGAACACCACCGGGTAATCCCGCGACACCGCGGCGTCGTAGCTCAGCCGCCCGAGGCCATCGAGGGAGAAGATCACCTCGATCAGCAGCGAGCCGCCAAAGAACACATTGACCAGGGCCTGGGGCAAGCCGGCGACCACCAGCAGCATGGCGTTGCGAAACACATGGCCGTACAGCACCTGCCGCTCGCTCAGCCCCTTGGCCCGGGCGGTGACCACATACAGGCGGGAGATCTCGTTGAGAAAGCTGTTCTTGGTCAGCAGGGTCAAGGTGGCAAACCCACCGATCACCAGGGCGCTGACCGGCAGCACCAGGTGCCAGAAGTAGTCGGCGACCTTGCCCCAGGCCGAGAGCTGGGCGAAGTTCTCCGACACCAGCCCGCGCACCGGAAACCAGTCGAGCAAGGTGCCGCCGCCGAACACCACTATCAGCAACAGGGCGAACAGGAAACCCGGCATCGCATAACCGATAACGATCGCCGCGCTGCTCCAGACGTCGAAGGCCGAGCCGTCATGGATGGCCTTGCGAATCCCCAGGGGGATCGACACCAGGTAGGTGATCAGCGTCGCCCACAGCCCCAGCGACAAAGTCACCGGCAGCTTCTGCGCGATCAGCTCGGTGACCTTGGCCCCGCGAAAGAAGCTGTCGCCAAAATCCAGCCGCGCATAGTGCTTGAGCATCAGCCACAGACGCTCGCCGGCGGGTTTGTCGAAACCGTACTGGCGCTCGATATCGGCCAGCAGCTTGGGGTCCAGGCCACGGGTGGCGCGGGACTCGCCGCCCACCGATTCCACATGCCCGCCGCCCACCGCCGAGGCGCCGCCGATGCCTTGCAGGCGCGCGATGGCCTGCTCCACCGGACCACCAGGGGCCGCCTGGACGATGACGAAGTTCACCAGCAGGATGCACAGCAAGGTGGGCACGATCAGCAGCAGACGCCGCGCGCTATAACCCAGCATGGACAGCCTCCCCGCTGCGTTGGCGCATCTGGCTCAGGGTCAGCGCTTGCGGGCTGATCTCCCACCAGGTGTCGAGCCCGGCGTCGTACAGCGGCGCGATGGCCGGCCGGCCAAAGCGGTTCCACCACACCGAGGAAATGCCTGGCGGGTAGTAGTTGGGAATCCAGTAGTAGCCCCACTGCAACACCCGGTCCAGGGCCCGGGCGTGGGCCAGCATGCTGGCGCGGCTGTCGGCCTGCACCAGGGCGTTGAGCAGCCCGTCCACCGCAGGATCGCGCAGCGCCATGTAGTTGTTCGAGCCCGGGTCATCGGCGCTCACTGAACCGAAATAGTTGAACAACTCGCGCCCCGGTGCCTGGGACACCGGGTAGGCGGCAATGATCATGTCGTAGTCGCGGCTGCGCACGCGGTTGGTGTATTGCGCGGTGTCGACCTGGCGGATATCGAAGCCGATGCCGATCTGCGCCAGGTTGCGCTTGAACGGCAGGAGCAAACGCTCCAGGCCTTTCTGGCCGTTGAGAAAGGTGAAATGCAGGGGCTCGCCGGCAGCATTCACCAACTGGTCGCCCCGGGGTGTCCAGCCCGCCGCCTCCAGCAGTTTCAGGGCCTGCAACTGCTGCGGACGGATGATCCCGCTGCCGTCGGTGCGCGGCGCCTGGAACACCTGGCTAAACACCTCCTCGGGGACCTGCCCGCGCCAGGGTTGGAGGATTTTCAACTCCTCGGCATCCGGCAGTGCCGCTGCCGCCAGTTCGCTGTGGGAAAAGAAGCTCTGCTGGCGCAGATACATGCTGCGCATCATCTGCCGGTTGCTCCACTCGAAGTCCCAGAGCATGGCGATCGCCTGGCGCACCCGGCGGTCCTGGAACTGCGGTTTCTGCAGGTTGAAAATGAAACCCTGGGCGCCCAGGGCCGACCCCGGCGCCAGGTGTTCGCGCACCAGGCGCCCCTGCTCCAGCGCGGCGCCGGCATAACCTATGGTGTAGCCGGTGGCGGAGAACTCGCGGTTGTAGTCATAGCCACCGGCCTTGAGGATCTGCCGCGAGACATCGGTGTCGGCGAAGAACTCCACCCGCAGCCGATCGAAGTTGTAGCGCCCGCGGACCACCGGCAGGTCCTGCCCCCACCAGTCCTTGACCCGCTCGAAGTCGACGCTGCGCCCGGCGTCCACCGCACTCACCCGGTACGGCCCACTGCCCAGCGGCGCTTCGAAGCCGCCACCGTCGGCGAAATTGCGGCCGCGCCACCAGTGCTCGGGCAACACCGGCAACGACGCCAGGTCCAGGGGCAAGGTGCGGCTCTCAGTGTTCTTGAACATAAAACGCACCTGGGTCGGCGACTCCACCCGGACCTCGGCGACATCGGCGAACTGCTGGCGGTACTTGAAGCTGCCCTGGGTCATCAGCAACTCGAAGGTGTAGCGCACGTCCTCGGCGGTGATCGGGCTGCCATCGTCGAAGCGCGCCCGCGGGTTGAGGTAAAAGCGCAGCCAGGAACGGTCCGCGGCCAGCTCCAGGCCCTCGGCCACCAGGCCGTACACTGTGTAAGGCTCATCCTTGGAGCGATAGGCCAGCGGCGCATACAGCCAGCCGTCGATATCGGCCACGCCGGTGCCTTTGTCGATGTAGGGAATCAGATGGTCGAAGGGCCCACTTTCCAGGGAGGACCGGCGCAGGCTGCCGCCCTTGGGCGCGTCCGGGTTGACGTAGTCGAAGTGCTGGAAGCCGGCGGGGTATTTCGGGGCTTCGCCGTAGACCGTCAGCGACGGTTGCACGGCGGCCAGTAGCGAGGGGCTCAGTAACAGGCAGAGCCAGAACGGGAAAATGCGTTGCAACGGCATGGAATGAAGCCTCTATGAACAGAAGCAGGGATTTGGGGGGGAATGGGCGGCCTTATCGCGGGCAAGCCTCGCTCCTACAAAGATCACGCTCACCCACTCAGCCCGGACTCCCGCCCGTACCCTTCCACCCGGAACACCCCGCTCCTGCCTGTCATGTGCAACTGAACGGGCATTTTTATAGAGCGGTTTTTATAACCATTGGTTACTAAAAAGCGTCCGGACCTTTATTGCTGATCGACTCAGAAGTTGTAACTGAGCCGCGTGTACAGGGTCCTTCCGAAGGGGTCCGAGTAGCGTGGGTCGTAGCCGCTCTGGAAGGTGTAGGTCTGGTTGCTGAACGGCGGCTCGCGGTCGAACAGGTTCTTCACCCCGAGGGTCACGCCCAGGGCCTGGCGCCAGGTGTAGGTGCCGGCCAGGTCCCAGATGTTGTAGGAGCCGACGCGGTTATGGCTGTCGCGATCGGAGTCGTGGTAGCCGCTGGTGTAGCGGTTGGTCAGGGTCGCGCCCAGCGGGCCCTGGTTCCAGGTCGCGGTCAGGCTGTGGCGCCAGCGCGCCACCGCACCGGCCGAGGTGAAGTCGCCGCCGCGAAAATCCCCCAGCTTGTCGATGTACTCACCCTTGAGCTGTTGCTGGTAGTCGTAGCGGGTGACGTAGGTGCCTTGCAGCCCCAGGCCGAACTCGCCCCAGGCATTGGCCGGCAGGCGGTAGTCGAGGCTGACGTCGACCCCGCTGGTCTTGAGCTTGCCCAGGTTGGCCATGCCCGTGACCACATGATCGATGGAGCCATCGGCCTTGCGCACCAGCCGATCGGCGTACAGGTCGGGGTTGTCGAAAGGCGCCGACTCGGGAAACTCGGCGATCTGGTTGGCGATCTTGATCCACCAGAAATCCAGCCCGGCGTTGAGGCGGTCGAACGGCTGGTAGACGAAGCCCAGAGTCACGTTGCGCGCGGTTTCCGGCTTCAGTTCTGTGTTACCGCCGGTGCTGCGGTTGAACTGCTGGGCGCAGTCGCGATTGCCGATCCCGCCATTGGCCGGAGTACCGCCGGGGCACAGCCGCGGGTCGTTGTAGTTGGCGTTGGTGAAGGTGGTATAGATCGGGTTGTACAGTTCGTACAACGACGGCGCGCGGAAGCCTTCGCTGTAGGCGCCGCGCAGCACCAGTTCCTTGAACGGCTGGAAGCGGAACGAGTACTTGGGGTTGGTGGTGCTGCCGAAGTCGCTGTATTTGTCATGCCGGATCGCCGCCGTCAGCTCCAGGCTGTCGAGCACCGGCACGTTGAGTTCGGCATATTGCGCCTGCACACTGCGGTCGCCCGACACGCTGCCGTTGGGGTCGATGCCCAGGCTCTGCACATTGCCGGCGAACTGGGCGAAATCCTGGTGGAAGTCCTCCTTGCGGTACTCGCCGCCCAGGGCCAGGGCCGAGGGGCCGGCACCGAACCAGTCGCCGATATCGCGACTGACCCGCCCGTCGATGGCCTTGACCCGGCCGACCGCCGTGGCGTAATCGCCGTCCACCGTATTGGCCGCCAACAGCGCGCTGCCCGCCGCGGTCTGTGGGCCGAAGGGGTTGATCACGCCATTGGCGATGCCCTGGGACACTGCCACATCGTTCACGTAGCCACTGCGAATAGTGCTGACCACCTTGTTCTGGTTGTACGAGGCGCCGATGTTGTAGTCCCAGCCGGAGACACTGCCGTCGAACGTCAGCAGCAGGCGCTGGCCGGTGTTGTCGTCTTCATGGCGGCGGGCGCCGACATCGGTTTCCCGCCAGTTGGCCGTCACCGGTTGCGTCGGGTCGAGGGCAAAGCCGCTGGGCCCCGGGGTGATGCCATTGCCCGGGTAGAACGCCGTGCCCGGGTTGACCTGGTTGCCCATCAGGGTGCCGGGGCCAATCTGGGTGCGGTTCTCATTACGCGCCCAGAAGTATTCGAGGCTGACGTTGTGATCGTCGCTGAGCTTGCCGGTGGCCTTGGCGAAGGCCGAGGTCTTTTCGGTTTCCGGCACCAGGTCCAGGTAGCTCCAGAGGCTCTGGCGGCAGATGCCGTTGCGCGACAGCAGCCCCGGCGCGTTGCAGCCGGAACCGGCCAACGGGTTGGTGGCATTGGCGCCCTGGCTCCAGTTGGCCGGCGAGGCGGTGCCGGAGGTGTAGTCCAGGCCCCGGCCGGGCTGGTAGTTGTAGGTGTAGCCGCGGTCCTTGGCGGCCAGGCGCTCCTGCTTGTTGTAGCTGACCACGCCAAACACGTTGAAGCGGTCTTCTTCCAGGTCGCCGATGCCCCAGCTGCCGCTGAAGTTCTTGCTCTCGCCACCGCCGGAATGAGTCGGGGTGTCGTAGCTGGTGCTGACCTGGCCGCGGGTCAGGCTCTTCTTGGTGATGAAGTTGATCACCCCGCCGATGGCGTCGGTGCCGTACAGCGCGGACGCGCCGTCGCGCAGCACTTCGACCCGGTCGATGGCGGCGAAGGGAATGGTGTTGAGATCCACCCCGGAGCCGTTGGTCACATTGCTCGCGTTGTTGCTCAGGCGCCGGCCGTTGAGCAGCACCAGGGTCTTGTTCGGGCCTATGCCGCGCAGGTCGGCGTAGGCCGCGCCCCCGTTGGAGGAACCCACCGAACGCCCGGAACCGATCGAGGACTGGTTGGCGGAAATCCGGTTGATCAGCTCTTCGGTGGTGGTCACGCCCTGCTCGCGCAGCTTCTCGACCCGCAGCACGGTGACCGGCACCGCGGTCTCGGCATCGACCCGGCGGATCGCGGTGCCGGTCACTTCCACCCGCTGCAGCTGGGTGGTGGGTTCAGCGAACGCCGGGGCGCTGCCAGCCGTGCTGGAGTTTGCCGTGATGGTCACGCCCTGGGTGTCCTGCTGTTCCTTCAGGCCGCTGTCCTGCAACGCCAGGGTCAGCGCCTGGTGCTGGTCGAGCTCGCCCTGGATCGCCGGCGCATAACGGCCGCTCACCAGTTTCTGCTCGAAGGAAATCGGCAGGCCGGTCTGCCGGGAAATCTGCAGCAAGGTCTGGTCCAGCGGCCCCGCGGGCAGGTTGAACGGGGTGGTCGCGGCCCAGGCCGGCAACGCATTCAACGCCAGCAGCAAGGCCAGGCTCAAAGGGGATCTACGGGGTACGAACAGACTCATGGACAACCATCCCTGCATTAGGTGTATGCAGGGATGTGCAACGGCCGGGAGGTTTTTATAGAGGCCGATCTAGACCATTGGGTGATGAGCTTATGCTCGTTCATCATTCCCGTAGGAGCGAAGCTTGCTCGCGATGGCGTCGTATCTGACCCACCGCTATCGCGAGCAAGCTCGCTCCTACAGAGGAATCGCGGAAAGACCTGCATTTTGCAGGCGCAACAAAACCTGTAGGAGCGCAGCTTGCTCGCGATGGCGTCGTATCTGACCCACCGTTATCGCGAGCAAGCTCGCTCCTACAGAGGAATCGCGGAAAGACCTCCATTTTGCAGGCGCAACAAAACCTGTAGGAGCGAAGCTTGCTCGCGAAAGCCTCGTATCTGACCCACCGCTAT
>NZ_JBQENK010000013.1:0-82506 GCF_052044735.1 Pseudomonas sp. 22526 | reverse complement strand
CTACGGAGGAATCGCGGGAAGACCTCCATTTGCAGGCGCAACAAAACCTGTAGGAGCGAAGCTTGCTCGCGATGCAGGCGCCGCGGTGCATCAGGCCAGACACCATCCTGAGCCATAGGGGGGGATCAACCGCCAAAGTGATAGCTCACATCCAGCCACCACTGCCGGCCATAGGGGTCGTAGTTGCCGATGGTGTAGTACGGCCAGCCGGCGGAGTCGTCGCGCTTGACCTGGTTCAGCAGGTTGTTGACGGTCAGGCCGACGCTAGCGCGGTCGTTGAGCTTGTAGCGGGCGCTGGCGTTGAACACCGTCCAGGGCGACACGCGCCCGTCGGCGTTGCCGTTGGTGACGCTGCCGTAGCGGATGCCCAGCAGGGTCGCGGTGTAGTGCTGGTAATCCCAGGTCAGGCTGGCGTTGGCCTTGCTGCGCCAGTCGTGATTGCTGCGGTCCACGCGCCAGTCCTGGGTCTGTGCGTCGTCCGATTCCTTGTAGTAATGCGAGAGCACCAGGGTGTAGCCCAGGGTCGAACTGAAGGCCCCATACTCCCCGGCGCCCCAGCGGATATTGCTTTTCAGGTCGAGCCCGCTGACCCGTTCGCTGGCGGCGTTGATCGCGTTGAGCTGCACCCGCTGCAAGCGGTTCGGGTCCACCGCGGCAGTGCCCGGGTTGCGCTGGATCCGCGCCAGGGTCGCCTGGCAACTGGCCGAGTCGATGTCCATGGCGCCACTGCGGCAGGCGTTCTCCTCTTGCAGCAGGCGGTTCTGGTCGACGGTGGTCAGCAGGTCTTCGATCTGCACGCGCCAGTAATCCACCGACACATCGAAGTTGCGCGACGGCGACCAGACAAAACCGTAGGTCCAGGACTTGCCCCGCTCGGACTTGAGGTCGGCGGTGCCGCTCTGGGTGTAGTCCACCCGCCCGCGATCGCAGGCGCCCTCCACGCCCTGGCTGCACCCGTAGTAGTCGATCTGGTCCGGTATGTAGTCGTTGGTGTCGGCCTGGTAGATGTAGTTCAGGTCCGGGGCGCGGAAGCTGGTGCCGTAGCTGCCGCGCAACAGCAGGCTGTTCAGCGGGCGCCATTCCAGGCCAAGGTTGTAGGTCTTCTGCTGCTCGGTGCGACCGCTGAACTTGTACTGGTCCCAACGCCCCGCCAGCGATGCCAGCAGGCTGTCGCTGATCGGCACGCTGAACTCGCCGCCGGCGGCGTAGCGCTTGCGCGAGCCTCCGGAGCTCTGCGCCGGGGTGGTGCCGTAGAAGCTGCCGTCGTTGAGCCCGTCGTCCGGGTCGACGCGGTATTCCTGCTTGCCCAGCTCCAGGATGCCGGCGAAGCCCACCGGCCCGGCTGGCAGGTCGAACAGCTCGCCATTGAGCGAGGCGTTGTAGCTCTGCGACACCGACTTGCTGGTCTGGGTCAGGTTGCGGCGAAACTGCCGCCACTCCTCCTCGGTCAGCGGCCGGTCAAGGCGCGAGGCATCCGGGGCGAACACTGGATAACCGCCCTGCTCGCCCAACTGCGGGCCCAGGTAGAAATCGCGGATAGTGGCCGACGGGGTATAGCGCGTGGTGCGCACGCTGCGGTACTCCGAGCGGTTGGCCGCCAGCTCGTAGCTCCAGGCCGTGTCGGCGATCCGGTCGGACAGGCCCAGGGTGCCGGTCCAGGAAGTGTCGCGCCACTTGCTGTTGTTGCTGGTGCGGCCGCCGATTTCCTCCTCGGAGAAACGCCGGAACCAGCGCTCCAGGTTGCCCGTGTTCTGGTTGATGAAGTCGGGCGAGGTGAAGCTCGGCCCGCGGGTGTTGTTCTGGATATGGTCCAGGCCATACATCAGGTCGGCGAAGACCTTGCCGCTGTCGCTGAAATGCCAGGTGCCACGGGTGTAGCCGTCGTAGTTTTCCTTCTGCGTCTGCAGGGTCCGGTAATCGTTGTAGGACTGGTCGGTGGTACAGCGCCCGCCGCTGCCGCTGAGGTGATTGCCAAAGACCCCCGGATAGGCGCCGCAACCGGGGCCGATGTATTTGCCAGTGTCGAGGTTGCGCCGGTAACCGACATCCTGGACCGGCCCGTTTTTCATGAAGCCGCGATCGTCGTTCCAGATCGGCTCGCGCTGGGTCAGCTCGAGGCCGAACAGGCCATCGAAATCCCCCCAGCTGCCACCGCCGCTGATCTGCAGGCGCTGGTTGTCGCCGCCGCCCCGCTCGGTGGTGCCGCCCCGCAGGTTGACGTCGATGCCGCTGGCCTGCTCCTTGAGGATGATATTGACCACCCCGGCGATCGCATCGGAGCCGTAGATCGCCGAGGCGCCGCTGCTGAGAATCTCGATGCGGTCGATGATCGCCGAGGGAATATTGGCCAGGTTGGTGAAGTTGACCCGGCCGTCATAGGCCGTCGGATAGTCCGCCACCCGCCGGCCGTTGATCAGCACCAGCGTGTGGTTGGGCCCCAGCCCCCGCAGGTTGAGGGCGCTGGCGGCGGGCTGGAAGGTGTTGCCGTAGTCCTCGCCCTGGGTCATGCCGGTGTTCTGCGTCTGGGTCGCCAGGGCGTCGTAGACATTGCGGTAACCGCGGGCCTCCATCTCCTCATGGGTGATGACGTTCACCGGGGTGGCGCCGTCGGACTGGGCGCGGGCGATGCGCGAGCCGGTCACCGTGACTTTTTCCAGCTGCGGGTCCGCCGCGCGAACCGGCGCCACGGCGCTGACTTTAGGGCTGGTCTTGGCACTGGCCGGAGCATTGCGAATGGTTAGCCCCTGCTCGCTGTGCTGAGCCTCCAGGCCGCTGCCTTGCAGGGCCTTGTCCACCGCCTGCTGGCCACCCAGGGCGCCACGAATGGCCGGGCTGCGCTTGCCCTGCACCAGGTTCTGGCTGAAGGAAATCGGCACCCCGGTCTGCCGCGAGATATCCAGCAGCACCTCGTCCAGCGGGCCGGGGGAAATGTCGAAGGTGATCGGCCGGGCATCTGTCTGCTGTCCCCAGGCGGAGCTGCCATAAGTGCCGAATGCCAGGACCAGGGCCAGAGACAGGCACGCCAGTGGCCGGCGCGGCGGGTGGAAAAGGATCGATGAGTGCATGGACAATTCCCTGTTGAATGCGGTTGCAGGGAATGAGCAGCGACTGGCGGTTTTTTATAGGGAGCGGTTAGGCCAAGAGGTTATGGGGTTATAACCGCGCCCTTCAGCGCGGCTCGATGCTGACCCAGTACGGGCTGTGGTAGCTGACGCGGATTGGCAACGAACGCTCGAGCAGCTGCAGGCTGCGGTCGCTGTCGTCCAGGGGATAGATGCCGCTCAGGCGCAGGTCGGCCACCTGGGGGCTGAGGCGGATGATGCCGCGCCGGTAGCCACGCAAGCTGTCGATCACCTCGCTCAGGGGCCGGTCGCGGGCCTCGAATACGCCCGAGGTCCAGGCGCTTTCATGGCCCTTGGCATGCTCCAGCAGCAACAGGCGCTGCCCGTCGAAACGCAGGCTTTCTCCAGCCTCGACCAGCTGCCGCGCGCCACTGGCGGTGAGCACCTCGACCTGCGAATGCAACATCACCAGACGCGTCCAGTCCTCGCCGCGCTCCACCAGAAACTTGGTGCCCAGGGCCCGCATGCGCCCGTGTTCGGTTTCCACCACGAAGGGCCGCTGCGGGTCCTTGGCCACGTCCACCAACAACTGGCCATTGCGCAGTTGCAACAGCCGCTGCCGGGCATCGAAGCGGGTCACGACCTGGCTGCGGGCATTGAGGGTCAGGGCGCTGCCGTCGGCCAGGGTGAAGTCGCGGCGCTCGCCGGTGCCGGTGTACAGGGCGCCCGCCTCGGGCAGCAGGCCGTAGCGCCGGCCGAGCAAGGTCGCGGCCAAGGCCAGGGCCATCACACTCAGGCTGCCGCCGATAAAACGCCGGCGGCTCGACGGCGCATTCAGGCTGTGCAGCAGGCTGTCCCGGGACAGGTTGCGCAAGGCCTGGCTGCGCAACGCCCCCAGGCCGCCGCCCATCAGCGCGATGATCTGCTCATGCTGGGGGTCGGCGGCGCGCCAGTCGTGGAATGCCTGGCATTCCTGGGCATTCATCTGCCCCGATTGCAGGAGCGCCATCCATTGCGCGGCTTCATCCACCAGCGCCTCGTTGGCGCGCGGACGGCTCATGCGTCGGCCATCGCCAGATAACACCGTTTGAACGCCTCGGCCATGTACTGCTGGACGCGACTGGTGGACACCCCCAGCTGCTGGCCGATTTCGGCGTAGGTCAGGCCGTCGAGCTGATGGTAGAGAAAGGCCGCCTTGGCCTTGGCGGACAAACCGTTGAGCAAGCGGTCCACCGCCAGCAGCGCTTCGATCACCAGTGCCCGCTCCTCGGGTGACGGGTGCACCGGGGTCGGTGCCAGGGCCAGGCTTTCCAGGTAGGCGCGCTCCAGGTCCTGGCGCCGCCAGCCTTCGTAGACCAGACGCCGGGCGATGGTGGTCAGCAGCGCCCGGGGCTCGCGGATGGCCGCCGGGTCCGGCAGGGCCAGCACCCGCACGAAGGTTTCCGAGGCGATGTCCTGGGCGCTGTGATGACAGCCCAGGACACGACCCACCGAGGCGCACAGCCACTGATAGTCGCGTTTGAACATCTGCCCGATCAGTGAGTAATGAGGGTTCCGATTCGCACCCATACCTTGCTCCCTCACGAGACAGCTCCCCCATCCCGAAATCGTCTGGCTGGGTCGGGACATTGCCGACCCAGGATTAGGGGAGCGACTGTGCAACAGGGCTGAATCCATTTGGAAGTAATTAAAAATTTACCCAGGCTAACTAACGAATATATGTAATCCGGCACCTCGCTACACCGCACGACGCACTTGATTGATCTCGATCAGCAGTACCCCCAAAGGTCCTCTCTACTCTTGCGCCTCCATCGGCCAGGGACGGCTTTTCGGAACAGCCGGCCCCGCTTCACCTTCAAGGAAGAGTCGTTATGCAATCGCTGAAGATCATTCTGCTGTCCACCGCCTTCAACGGTCTCACCCAGCGTGCCTGGCTGGACCTGCGCCAGTCCGGCCACCGCCCCAGCGTGGTGCTGTTCACCAGCGAAGAGGAAGTCTGCCGGCAGATCGAACAGGCCGATGCCGACCTGGTGATCTGCCCCTTCCTCAAGGACCGGGTGCCCGAGCAACTGTGGCGCCACCCGACCCGCCCGGTGATCATCATCCACCCGGGCATCGTCGGCGACCGCGGCGCCAGCGCCCTGGACTGGGCCATCAGCAACAACCTCGAGCGCTGGGGCGTCACCGCCCTGCAGGCAGTGGAAGAAATGGACGCCGGGCCGGTCTGGTCCACCTGGGAATTCAAGGTGCCGGCGCAGGTGCGCAAGTCCGAGCTGTACAACGGGCCGGTGGCCGATGCGGCGATCCATTGCATCCGCGATGTGGTGGAAAAGTTCGGCAGCGACTTCGTCCCAGTGCCCCTGGACTACAGCCAGCCGCAAGTGCGCGGCCGCCTGCAACCGAACATGAAACAGGACGACCGCAGCTTCAGCTGGCACGACAGCGCCAACTTCATCAAACGCTGCATCGACGCCGCCGATGGCCAGCCCGGAGTCCTGGCCAGCCTCGCCGGCGGCCAGTACTACCTGTATGACGCGCACCTGGATAGCCGCAGCGGCACCCCCGGCGAGTTGCTGGCGGTGCACGACGACGCGGTACTGGTGGCCTGCGGCGACCGCAGCCTGTGGATCGGCTCCCTCAAGCGCAAGGCCCGGCCGGGCACGGAACACTTCAAGCTGCCGGCCCGCCATGTGCTGGCCGGCCAGCTGGACGGCGTGCCCCACCTGGACTGGTCGGTCGCCAGCGAGCCGTTCAGCGACGAGGCCTACCAGCCGATCCGCTACCGCGAGTCGGGCCATGTCGGCGAGCTGACCTTCGAGTTCTACAACGGCGCCATGAGCACCGAACACTGCCAGCGCCTGGTCAGCGCGCTGCAATGGGCCAAGGCCCGGGACACCAAAGTGTTGCTGTTCAAGGGCGGGCGTGGCGCGTTCTGCAACGGCGTGCACCTCAACGTGATCCAGGCCGCGCCGGTGCCGGGCCTGGAGGCCTGGAACAACATCCAGGCCATCGACGACGTCTGCAAGGAGCTGCTCAGCGCCCGCCAACTGGTGGTCAGCGGCCTGACCGGCAATGCCGGGGCCGGCGGCCTGATGCTGGCCCTGGCGGCCGATGTGGTGCTGGCCCGGGCCAATACTGTCTACAACCCGCACTACAAGAGCATGGGCCTGTACGGCTCGGAATACTGGACCTACAGCCTGCCCCGCGCCGTCGGCCACGCCATGGCGCACAAGCTCACCGAGGAATGCCTGCCGATCAACGCCTTCCAGGCCCTGCAGATGGGCATGGTCCAGGAAGTCGGCCCGCGCTGCCCCGACGAATTCGGCCTGTGGCTGCTGCAACGGGCCAACGCCGTGCTGACCGAACCGAAATACCAGGCCCTGCGCGAGCGCAAGGCCAACGCCGACCCGCAACTGATGCAGCACTGCCGCAACGCCGAGCTGGAACAGATGCACCTGGACATGGTGCAGAACCGCCACGGCTTCGCCGAGAAATGCGCCGGCTTCGTCTACAAGCGCAAGACCTGCTGCACCCCGCAGCGGTTGATCGAGGATTGGGCCGTGCCGCAGCCGGATACCTTGAGTGCCTGATCGGCCTGCCACGTCGGGTTTGATGGTCAGCCTGCGCCACGTTACCTCAAAAACTTCGCGCCGCAGGCTGGCACATTGGATCCTATCCACTTACATGACTATGCTAGCGCCCCATCGCCTCCTTCCTGATTGCTCAACACTATGCCCAACCACCGCTCGCTGCATTGGCTCCACCTGTCGGATATCCACTTTCATAAAAAAACCGCCTGGGCAGACAGCCATGCACGCCGCAAGTTACTGGAGTTCCTGACTCGAAAGTTCCAGGCCAACGAGCTGCCCAAACCGCAGTTGATCTTCTGCACGGGCGATATCGCCTTTGGTCAGACACCGGACTCTCCAATGCCTGAGCAGTACCAGCCGGCCAAGGACTTCTTCGATCAGTTGCTTGCCTGTTGTGGCCTGGAACGGGAGCGGCTGTTTGTCGTACCCGGCAATCATGATGTGAACCGCAAGAAAGTTCTTGAGGGTCAGCAGCACCACCTGCGGACCATGGCTAAAACCTCCATGGAATACACGCGGCAAATCAGCTCCCGTTTTGACAGCCTGTCGGCAGAGTTCACGGCGGACATGAAGCGGATGGAGGACTATGGAGTCTTTACCGCGCAGTACCTGCCGCATCTGCATGACCCCGTGCGACACCTCTACGCCCGACAGATCGACCTGAGCGGTATCAAGGTTGGAATCGCCGGCTTCAACTCCGCATGGAGTTGCTACGACAACGACGATAAGGGCCAGATGTGGCTTGGGGCGGATTGGCAGTTCAACCACATGAGCAACGCCCTGGAAGGGGCTGACCTGAAGATTGGCCTGATTCACCATCCCCGGGACTGGTTCAATCAGGCCGAAATCGAGATCATCAAAAAACGCAAGGCCCATGACTTCCAGTTCTGGCTGCATGGGCACAGTCACAACCCCTGGCTCGATCCCGGACAGAAGCTGATCAAACTGGAAGCGGGCGCCATAGGTGCCGAGACCGATGACCAATTCGGCTTCAATCTGGTCAGCCTCGACCTGCAGCAGGGTAGCGGGGTTGCCCATCTGTTCGAATTCAAGAATGGCTGGAAAACACAGACGGTTGCCGATATGGCGGAAGACGGGCGGTGGCATTTCAAACATTCGGTCTGCGCAGCCCCGGTTTCATCTGTCACGGTCTCGGACAGCGTAGAAGCAGCGCCATTATCAGTGCCGGACAATCTACCGTCCGACGACATCCCAAAACCGCCGGAATTGTTTGGCCGCGACAAGCTGATCTCCACCCTCACCGCCATGCTCAAGGAAAAGCCATCCGTTGCGTTGTACGGCTTGAGTGGCAATGGCAAGACAACCCTGATCAAGGCGCTGCACCGACAAGCAGCATTTCAAGGAACGGTCTTTGTAGACATTCACTCAAGCCGCCAGATGACGGTTGGCGAGCTTTTTCGTCGCCTGCTGGATGCGCTGAACAACCGACGGGAAGATCCGCTTCCACCCAGCGGGACGGTCGAGGAACAGGCGCAAGAACTTAAACGGCTTTATCCCCATGCCCAGAATGCATTCGTCTGGATCGACGGTGCCCATCTGCTGTTTGAAAAGTCGCATTGGCGCAACCCTGAGATTCGCACCCTGCTGGCAGCCCTGGCGCAGGCATTCCCCGACTGGAAGTGGGTCTATGAGCTGAGCGAAAAACCGGAAGAAGGCAGCTTTGGTCGCGACTGCGTGATCCAGGAAATACCTGGGCTCGACCGGGCAGGCCTGGCTTCCCTCCTGGCAGCCAGGGCACCTCAAGCGCAGAAATCCGAGTGGACTTATACCGGCAATAACTTGAGAGCACTCTACCAGTGGCTGGGCGGAGGACAGGGAGGCACTGCCCATACCTTGGCAATCGAGTTGCTCGCCACTATCGCGGCGGAAAAGAAAAGCTCCCCCTTGGCGGTCTACCAGAACCTTCGCCATGAAGTCATAGAGCGCCTGGACGAGAAACTGCTCAGCATTATTCACGATGAAATACTCGGCAATGCAGAGCAAAGATTGCTCAAGGTCCTGGCACTCTACCGTAATGCGATTCCACAGGATCATGCCGACTATCTGGAGGACCGCCTGGGCATCCAGGATGCCTGGCAGAACCTGAGAAGGCGCGGCCTGCTTCCTCTGGACAACAACAAAGATCACTACCTGCATGGCTTCATCGCCAGTTGGACGCGGCAGAAGAAACTGGCGCTTAAAGACGCCGAACTCACTCCCGATTACGCAGAAGATATCCCGGCAGAAGTGGCGGACATGCATCTGTTGATCGCCCGGTGCTGGCAGCGTCAGATCGGTCGTCAGAAAGAGCAGATCAACTTCCAGCGGGCCAATGAAAGCTTCTACCACCTGCTGTGTTGCAATGAATTGGGAACTATCGAGGAGTGGGCCGAACATCTGACCGGCAAGGAAACCGGCTGGAGCAATGAGGCCCTATGGGTCATCTACCACCGTCGCCGCGACGCAGGTGAGTCGATTGAACGACAGCAGGAAGTCCTGCAACTGCTGACCAATATTCATCCTCGCGAGCACAAGGCCCAACGTTTCCTTGGTGAATGCCTGCAAAAGACTCAAGGAGACACTTGCAATGAAGCCTTGCAAGCCTTCGAGCAAGCACTGGAGCTAAGCCCGCAATTTCCACCCTATCTGGCTAATCTCGGAAAGCTCCTCTTGGGCCGGGGCAAGAGTGGGGCTGAAGAGTTTCTGGCGCGACTTGAGGAGCACCAGAAAGCCTACCCTGAAGCCATCAACAACCATGTCCAGTCCATCCAGAACCGTTGCCAAAAGCTCGTAGGAGATCCGAATGAGGCCACGCTTCAGCGCCGCCAAGCCATAGAGGACGGTAGTAGGAACCCTGCGTTCTACACCGAAGAAGCCAAATACCAGTTGGAGCAATGCAATGATGCCGATGAGGCTCTGCGCCTTTTGGATCTTGCCATCAAACGCCAGTGCTCCAACGATCACAGCTTAGCCATCCGGAACAAAGTGCTCGAGCATCTGGATCGAGGCCCAGAAGCCTCCGCTCAACGTCGTCAAGCCATCAACAACGGCAGTAAGAATCCCACGTTCTACAACGACGAAGCCAGATACCAGTTGGTGCAACGCAATGATGCCAATGAAGCATTACGCCTTTTGGACCTTGCCAGCAAACGCCAGTGCTCCAACGATTACAGCGTATCCATCCGAGGCACGGTGCTCGAGAAACTGGATCGTGGCCCAGAAGCCTCCAAATCACGCATGACCAGAATCGAAGCAGGCACTCGCGACCCCGTACTCTACGCTGATGAAGCAATCTACCAACTGGAAAAGCTCAACGATCCTGAAGAAGCCCTACGCCTATTGGACCTGGCTTGCATGCGCGACTGCAATGATCACGTAACTCAAAAAATTCGGCGCATCGCACTGCTGCGTAGAAATCAGCGCTGAAGTAACAACGCCACCAGTGCCGTCCAACCGGTCTGGTGGCTGGCCCCCAGGCCGCGGCCGGTGTCGCCGTGGAAGTACTCATGGAACAGCAGCAGTTCCCGGTCCCGGGGATCGGCCTGCAACTGCGCGTAGGCGCACATCGATGGGCGCCGCCCGTCCTCGTCGCGCAGGAACAGGCGGGTCAGGCGCTGGCTCAGGCTGTCGGCGACTTCCTCCAGGGACGCCAGGTAGCCGGAACCGCTGGGGTATTCCACCGAGAAGTTGTCGGCGTAATAGCGATGAAACTCACGTAGAGACTCAATCAGCATGTAGTTGATCGGCATCCACAGCGGCCCGCGCCAGTTGGAATTGCCGCCGTACAGCCGTGAGTCGGAATCGGCCGGCGCGTACCGGGCGCACAGTTGGTGACCGTCGACCTGCAGGGCGAAGGGGTGTTCGGCGAAGACCCTGGACAGCGAACGGATACCGAAGTCGCAGAGAAATTCGGCCTCGTCGAGCATGCGCTTGAGCAGGTCCTTGGTGCGCTCGCCGCGCAACAGCGCGAGCAACAGGCGATTGCCCTGCCCCGGTTCGTTCCAGCGCGACACCAGATTGGCCAGGTCCGGCCTATGGTGCATGAACCCCAGCAAGCGCTCACGCAGCCCCGGCAGGCATTCGTGTTCATGCTGTTCCAGCACCTGCACGGCGAACAACGGCATCAGGCCGACGATGGAGCGCAGGCGCAGCGGTTCGTTGCCGCCGTCGGGGCGATGCAGCACATCGTAGAAGAATCGGTCCTGCTCGTCCCACAGCCCTGCGTCGCTGTTGTCCAGCCGGTTGATGGCCCCGGCGATGTACAGGAAGTGTTCGAAGAACTTCACCGCGATGTCCACATACACCGGGTTGCGCCTGGCCAGTTCCAGGGCGATGCGCATCAGGTCCAGGGCGTAGGCCGCGATCCAGGCGGTGCCGTCGGCCTGGTCCAGGGTGTAACCCGGCGGCAAGGGCGCCGAGCGGTCGAACAGTGCGATGTTGTCCAGGCCGAGGAAACCGCCCTGGAACAGGTTGCGCCCCTCGGCGTCCTTGCGGTTGACCCACCAGGAAAAATTCAGCAGCAGCTTGTGGAAGATCCCCTCGAGAAAGTCCATGTCGCCCTGGCCGGTCAGGGCTTTTTCCCGCTGGTACACCCGCCAGCTGGCCCAGGCGTGCACCGGCGGGTTGGCGTCGTCGAAGCGCCATTCGTAGGCCGGCAATTGCCCGTTGGGATGCATGAAGCGGTCCTTGACCAGCAGCAACAGCTGGTGCTTGGCGAACCCTGGATCGATCAAGGCCAGGGCCACCGCCTGGAAACCCAGGTCCCAAGAGGCGTACCAGGGGTATTCCCAGGTGTCGGGCATGGCCACGATGTCGAAGTTCGCCAGGTGCCGCCAATGGCTGTTGCG
Source organism: Pseudomonas sp. 22526 (assembly GCF_052044735.1). Lineage (NCBI taxonomy): Bacteria > Pseudomonadati > Pseudomonadota > Gammaproteobacteria > Pseudomonadales > Pseudomonadaceae > Pseudomonas > Pseudomonas sp. 22526. The sequence goes on along the minus strand of NZ_JBQENK010000013.1, from coordinate 71,007 downwards.
CAGATGGGCGTGGGATGCCGGTGGCGGGGGCTGGCCGGGGTCGCCGTCGAGCCAGCGGTTGACGTCGAAATCGTAGAGTTGCTTGGACCACAGCAACCCGGCCAGGGCCTGGCGCTGCACATTACGCGCGTCGGCATCGGCGATGCCCTGTTGCAGCGCGGCGTAGAACTCGTCGGCCTCGGCCCGCCGTTGCTCGAACAGAGTTCGGGCGCTGACCTGGGGCGAGCCGGCCGGGGCAAAACGCAGATACAGGCTTTTGCTCTCCAGCCCGGCCAGCTCCAGAGTGAAGTGGGCAGCGGCGCGGGTTCCGCCATCGCGGGCAATGGCGGTGCTGGCGCCTCCCAGCAGATAGTCGTTGATCCCGTCCTTGAACGGGCCGGGCGTGGCGAGGCCATCGAGCTTCGGGAAGTTGGTTTCGTTGTTGCAGAACAGCCACTCGCAAGGCTCCGGCCCCCAGGCCGTGACCTGCATCGGCGGACAGCGCGGATGCCGGGCCAGCAACTGCTCGCCCTCCAGACGCAGGCTCGGCTTGCGCGAATCGCCGCCCCAGCTCCAGGTGTTGCGCGCCCAGACCTGGGGCAAGACCCGCAGGCGCGCCGGCTGATGGAAACGGTTGTGCACCGTGACCCGCATGAAGATGTCGTCGACCGCGTGCTTGGCGTATTCCACCGTCACGTCGAAGTAGCGATCGTCCTCGAACACCCCGGTGTCGAGGATCTCGTACTCGGTATCGTCCAGGCCGCGCCGGGCGTTTTCCCGCAGCAGGTCTTCATAGGGAAAGGCCGCCTGCGGGTATTTGTAGAGCATGCGCATATAGGCATGGCTGGGCACGCCATCGAGGTAGAAATACAGCTCCTTGACGTCTTCGCCGTGATTGCCCTCGGCGTTGTTCAGGCCGAACAGGCGCTCCTTGAGAATGCTGTCGCGCTCGTTCCACAGGGCCAGCCCCAGGCACCAGTGCTGGGCCTTGTCGGAGAACCCCGCCAGCCCGTCCTCGCCCCAGCGATAGGCACGGCTGCGGGCATGGTCGTGGGGCAAGTAGGCCCAGGCATCGCCATCGGCGCTGTAGTCCTCGCGCACCGTGCCCCACTGCCGCTCGCTCAGGTACGGCCCCCACTCGCGCCAGGGTTCGCCCGCCGGGCCATTGAGGCGCTGGCCTTCGACCGTTTCGAGGATGCTTGCCGCCGCTGCTGCCGTCATGGAGGTGTCCGTGAGCCATGGAGGTGAATGCCAGTGTAGGGGCTGGCGGCGCCGGCGGCCCATGACAAATGTTTCATGGTGCGAGGCGCCAACAGCGACCCATTGCCGCACAAGGCCTGTGATAGAGCCTTCGGCTTAAATTTCCGGGGAGGCGTTCGTTATACTCGGCAACCCTTTTGCGCAAACGCGGTACCCATGATGTCCAGCGACAAAACCCTCCTGGCGAGCCTTGTGCTCTGTGTATTGGCCCTGCCGGCGCAGGCCGAAGGCCTGGACCTGAGCTACCCGATGCCTGCCCTGACAGAGGCAACGGCCGCCCCGGCAGCGGAGCCGGAACCCAGCAAGTTCCACCTGGAGTTCAAGGCGCCGATCACCCTGGAACATTCCTGCAGCGGCCCACAGTGCAATTACGAAACCGACCTGAGCCAGCGCCATGAGCCGGAAACGGTGAACCGATGGTCGGTCGGGTTCAACTGAGCCGCTTCTTTTCAGGTATGTCGTTACAGCGGTAGCGCTTGCAAGGACGCTATCGCGAGCAAGCTCGCTCCTACAGAACCAGGGTTAACACCGACCTGGCGGACAGCCCCCACCCGATCCAGGCACCAGGGTGCATCGCGCAGGCAGAAGCTTGGCTAGGCTATAAGCATGCCCCGCGAATGCCTGGGAGGTCCGATGAACCGCACGATCCTGAGCCCTCTGAGCCTGGTCCTGGCCCTGTTGGCCGGCTGCTCCAGCCCGCCCGAAGTCATCGATAAGGAAGCGGCGGCCATCGCCGAAGGTGTACTGGCCTTTCGCGATATCTGCCTGAAGTCCGCGCCCTCCTTCGCCGGGGCCGACAGCGCGGCCAAAGCCTATGGCATCGCCAGGCTGGACGATGCCGGGTATGCGCGGATGGGGCTCAGGCCGGACCACAGCCTTGGGGTCCAGGTGCAGAAAGGCAAGCAATGCGCGGTGACCACGCCGTCGCAGCGGGACAAGAGCCTGAGCGCGCAATTTCTCAAGATAGCCGAGCAGTTCTCCAGCACCCCGGTGGCGCAGCACCTGCCGGCGCAAATCACCCTCGACAAGCAGACTTTCCTGCTGATGCACGACCGGCGCGGCGGCGAGGCTTATGTGATGTTGAAACGCCCCTGAAACCCAGCGCCTTCATTCAGGCGGCGACAGGTGCGCGTAACACACCGGCGAACTCCCCTCGCCCTGGCGGTCCAGCTCGTCCTCCAGCCACTCGGCCAGCACCCGGGCATTGTTGTGAGCTTCATCGTGGGCCGAGTACACCAGGGTCAGGCGGCCCTTTTGCGCGCGTTCCAGCAACGCCCACCAATGCTCGGGGCGGGCCGTCAGTTCCTGGCGGTAGCGGCTGCGGAAGCTGGCGAAATCCAGATCGCCGGACTTGAAGGCTCGGCGCAATTCGGTGGACGGCGCCAGCTCTTTCAACCACTCATCCAGCGGCAACTGCTCCTTGCGACAGTTGCGCGGCCACAGGCGGTCCACCAGCACCCGATAACCGTCGTCGGGGCTCGCCAGCTCGTAGGCGCGTTTGCACAGAATCATGGGTTCTTCCCCTCTATGGCTGCGTGGCCTGCCATCAGCTTAGTGGCTGGACAAGGTCAGGCACAGCCATCAGGGCGGCAAGGGTATCGACGCCGCTACCGAACCAGGCAGGCTCGGTAGCGGCCAAGGCTTACTTCGCCGCCCGCACCTGGGCGATCAACTGGTCCGCCACCGCGAACAGGCCCTTGGCGCCATCGCTGGTCATGCCAAAGCGGTACTTGCCGTCCACCACCAGCGAGGGTACGCCGGTGACCTGGTAGGCCGCGGTGCGTTTTTTCGCGTCCATCACCTTGGCCTGCACGGCGAAGGAGCTGTAGGTGGCGAGGAACTTCGCCGGCTCGATGCCCTGCCCCTTGAGCAGCTCGGCCATGGCCTCGGGGGTCTTCAGGCGGTTGCCGCCGTGGATCGCCTCGAATACCGCGTGGTGCACTTCAGGCTTGGCGTCCATGGTCGCCAGGGTCAGGTACAGCTGGCCGTAGACATCCCAGATCCCGCCGAACATGGCCGGCAGCTTGACGAAGTTCACGTCTTCGGGAAGCTGGGCCGCCCAGGGGTTGATCGAGGCTTCGAGGTTGTAGCAGTGGCCGCAGCCGTAGGAAAACAGCTCCACCACTTCGATCTTGCCGGGCACGACCTGCGGCACGGCATCCTTGAGTTCCACGTACTGGCTGGCATCCACCGTTGCCATGGCGGTCTGCCCGGCCAGGCCAAAGAGGCAGCTGGCTGCCAGGGCAATATTCAGAATCGAGTGACGCATGCAATCTCCAATGGGTTGGCGCCTTTGAGTCAGCACTGCTGCTCATCAAGCGGGGCCCAAAGGATACAGGCGACATCCGCGATGCCAATCGGACTCGTCCCAATCTTTTGTTGGTTTTTTGTCATCGATGCCCGGACAGCTCCGACTGCCCCGCAAACCCGGCAGCCAGGGCGATGATCTCCTCGCGCAGCCAGCGATGCCCCGGCACCCGCTCCTGCTGGCGATGCCAGATCAGGCTGACCTGCACCGGCGGCGCCACCAGCGGCAGCTCGGCGATGCGGATCGGCATCAGCGCGCAGAAGTGCTCCGCCAGGCGCCGCGGCACGGTGCCCAGCAAGTCCGACTGGGCGACGATCAAGGGAATGCTCAGGTAATGCGGGACGAACAGCTGCACATGGCGCTGGACCTTGGCCGAACCGAGGACGATCTCCAGCGGCGAGCCGCGCCCACCGCGGTCCGGAATCGCCACGTGCTGGCTCTGCTCATAGGCCTTGAGGCTCAGCTGCGGCTCGAAGGCCGGGTGGTCGATACGGCCGATCACCACCAGCTGTTCTTCCAGCAGCGGCTGGTAGCAGAGGTCGGGGTCGTCGAAGTACAGGTAGTCCACCGCCAGGTCGAGCAGACCGGTGGTCAGCCACGCCGGCAGGGAATCGGCGGCATCGCTGCGCACCGCCAGGCGCACCTTGGGCGCGGCGCTTTGCAGGCGCCGCGACAACGCCGGCAACAGGCGCGCCTGGGCGTAGTCGTTCATCGACAGGCTAAAGGTCTGATCGGACGCCGCCGGGTCGAACTCGCTGCTCGGGTCCAGGCCTTCCTGCAACAGGCGCAACGCCTGGCGCACCGAACCGTGCAGCACATGGGCCCGAGGCGTGGGCTGCATGCCCCGGGCAGTGCGGATGAACAGCGGCTCGTCGAGCTGGCTGCGCAGGCGCGCCAGGGCGTTGCTCACGGCCGGCTGGCTGAGGTTCAGGCGCACCGCCGCGCGGGACAGGTTCTGCTCCTGCATCAGCGCGTCGAACACCAGCAGCAGGTTGAGATCCAGGTGGCGCAAGTTCAGCTTCATGAATAATGCCCATTCCGAATATCCATTAGCTGGATAATTCGAGCAGGACTAATCTTCTGTCAATAAGAACGACAAAACCCACAGGAGAACGGCCTTGAGGCAAACCACCCTGGCATTTCGCGAGCGTTACCGCGCCGCGGTTCATCCGCACTACAACCCCTGGCTGCACGGCGGTTTCGTGCTGGCCTACGGCATGGCGTGCATCGCCCTGCTGTGGAGCACCCTGCATCAGGTGCAGCCGCTGGAGTGGCTGGCGGTGCCGGTGGCGCTGCTGTTCTTCAACCTGTGCATCTACGTCGTGCACCGCTGGCTGGGCCACCACAAGCAGGCCTTCGCGCGGATGTTCTATGCCCGCCACAGCGGCGATCACCACAGCTTTTTCGTGCCTGGATACATGACCTACGACGGCCCCCGGGACTGGCGGGTGATCCTGTTCCCGGCCTGGCTGATCCTGGTCCACAGCCTGCTGTTCGCCCTACCGCTGTGGTGGCTGCTGCAGTTGTGGAATGCCAATGTCGCGGCGCTGTTCGCCAGCTGCACCCTGATCGGCTACCTGGCCTACGAAGTGTTCCATGCCTGCGAACACTTGCCGGCCGAGCACCCGTTGGCGCGGCTGCCGTGGATCCGCCAGATGCGCCGCCTGCATGAGCTGCATCACCGTCGCGAGCTGATGCAGGAGCGCAATTTCAACATTGTCCTGCCGCTGATGGATTACCTGTTCGGCACCCTGTACTGGGAGCCGGAACCCGCTGACGCCTCTCTATCGACAAGGTCCTCGTCCATGACCCGCATGCAGCATCAGATCGATATTCCGCGCAACCCGGTAGCCCTGCTCGACTACGCCAGCGCCTCCAGCCGCTGGCCGGAGTGGCACCCGTCGTCGCTGAAGGTCCAGGGTCCGGCCGGGGCCCTGCCCGCCGGCGCGCGGTTCGAGGAAGACATCCACGCCGGCGGGCGCAGCGGGCACCTGAGCTGGAGGGTCGATGAGTACCTGCCGGGGCATCGCTGGCGTGCCTCGGCCCAGGGCGATCATGGCCTGCAGCTGGTGGTGACCTACGAGTGCCAGGCACTGGACGCCCATCACACGCGGTTTATCCGCACCCTGGAATACCGCTTCGACGGCCTGCTGATGCGCCTGGGCAATCGCCTGTTATTCAGAAGGCGGATAGAACGGGAGTCCGCCGACTCCCTGCTAGCCTTATGCGAAATGGCGCAACGGGCAATTCCCCTGGGCGCCGGCGTCGCACCACAGAGTGTGACCTGAACCCATCACCCAGGAGCCGCCATCGATGAAGCCAGTCGCACCCCGTCGGATCAAGTTTCGCCATCTGCTGCTGGTCGTGATCATCGCCATCGGCGCCTTTCTGCTGCTGATGCCGACCAAGGTCCAGCCATTGGCCTGGACCCCGCCGGTGGCGCCTTCGCTGAAGAGCGGCCTGTACGCCGAGAACCAGAAGCTCAAGGGCCTGCAGAGGGTGGGCGCGCTGAATATCGACGGGCCGGAAGCCCTGTTGCTGGAAAACGGCTCGCTGATCAGCGGCCTGCATGACGGGCGGGTGATCCGCACCGCCCTGGACGGCAGCACCCTGCAGGTACTGGCCAATACCGGCGGACGCCCCCTGGGCCTGGCCCGGCATCCGGATGGCCGGCTGATCATCGCCGACGCGGTCAAGGGCCTGCTGGCGCTGGACGCCAAGGGCCAGTTGAGCACCCTGGCTACTTCCGCCAACGGCCTGCCCTTCGGTTTTACCGACGACGTGGCGGTTGACGCCGCCGGGCGTTATGCCTACTTCAGCGACGCCACCAGCCGCTGGGGCTACGGCCAGGATGGCGAGGCGGTGATCGAGCACGGCGGCGACGGTCGCCTGCTGCGTTATGACTTCCAGACCGGCCAGACCGAACAGTTGCTGGATAGCCTGGAGTTCGCCAACGGCATCGCCCTCGGGCCCCGGGAAGCCTATGTGCTGGTCAACGAAACCGGCGCCTACCGGATCAGCCGCTACTGGCTCAGCGGCGCCAAGGCCGGCACCCGCGACCTGTTCATCGACAACCTGCCGGGGCTGCCGGACAACCTCAGTTTCAACGGCCAGGGGCGTTTCTGGGTGGCGCTCTACGCCCCGCGCAATGTCCTGCTGGACGGCACCGCGCCCTACCCGCTGGTGCGCAAGATGATCGTCCGCGCCATGACCCTGCTGCCCAAGCCGGTGGAAAAACGCGGCTTCGTCCTGGGCCTGGATACCCAGGGCCAGGTCATCGCCAACCTGCAGGACGCCAGCGCCGGCAACTACGCGCCCATCACCACGGTGCGCGAATACGGCGACGCCCTGTACTTCGGCTCGCTCAAGGCCACGCACATGGCGCGCCTGCCGCTGAGCGTCGCCCTGGCGAAGGCGCCTTGATGCGGTAGCGACACGGGCACAGGCATGGTTGCCAGATTCTGATCTAAGCTCTCCCGCGCGGCGCCGTCAGGCGCCCCACCATGGAACGACAAACAATCGAACCCGATTGATTCCCATCACATTGAGAGTGGATCCCCCCATGAAAATCAAAATCCTCCTGGCTTCCCTGCTGCTCACTTCATCCCTGTCGGCGCTGGCCGCATGCCCGGTGTTCGGACCGTCCGAGGATCCCTGCGCAGGCCCGGTATTCGGCCCGAGCACCTGCGAGTGCCCTTGAGGCAGGCGCTGAAACAGGCGCGCCCGCCCCTCGGGCGCGTCTCGCCAAGCGTGCGGGTGGAGACAGGGGAATAAATACGCAACCGGCAGGCAGAGCAGCGATGCTCTTGATTGCATAGAACCTGGCGAGACGCCCGAAGCTTCGGGACATCTCGCTCAGGACAGGGTCGGGGTCAGAAGCGGGCAGTCAGCTTCTCGGAAATTTCATCCTTGATCAGCAACCGCTTTTCCTTGAGTCGTTTCAACTCCTCGTCAGCGGCCGCCGCGGCCTCCGCTTTGAGCACCTGATCATCAATGGTGGAGTATTTATCGAACAAGGCATTCAAGTGCGGGTCATTGGCCCGACGCTGTTGAATGTCTTCTTTGCTGTAGCTCAGGTCCTGATACAGGTCATGGGGCACCGGCATGAAACACCTCCGTTTGTTGATCGGTAGCAAGCGCACTTACAGGCGCTCGCCAGTTACCAGAATGATCTCGACCACCGCTGTCTGTCGACCATCAATCAGACCACAGCGCTAACCGTTCGTCGCCTTCAGCGGCATAGCCCGCGACCAAGCGTCTGCCCCCACAACCCGCCATGACCGAAGCCCCGCAGCGGGCGCCGCGCTCACCCCAGGGCCTGGGCCAGAAACGGCGCAGTGCGACTCTTGCGGTGCCTGGCCACTTGCTGCGGGGTACCGCTGACCACCACTTTGCCGCCCTGGTCGCCGGCGCCCGGGCCGATATCGATCACCCAGTCGGCCTGGGCCACCACGCGCATTTCGTGCTCGACCACCACTACGCTGTGGCCGGCCCGCACCAGGTTGTCCAGTTGTTCCAGCAGGCGATCGACATCCCGCGGATGCAGGCCGGTGGTCGGCTCGTCCAGCACATACAGGGTGGCGCCGCGGGGGTTGCGCTGCAGCTCGGTGGCCAGTTTGATCCGCTGCGCTTCGCCGCCCGACAGCTCGGTGGCCGGCTGGCCGAGGCGCAGGTAACCCAGGCCGATATCGCGCAAGACTTCCAGGGAACGGCGGACGCTCGCCTGCTCGGCGAACACCTCGACCGCCTCCTGCACCCTCAGTTGCAGGACCTGGGCGATGTTCAGGCCTTGCCACTCGATGGCCAGGGTCTGCGGGTTGTAGCGCGCGCCGTGGCAGGTCGGGCACGGTGCATAGACGCTGGGCATGAACAGCAATTCGACGCTGACAAAACCTTCGCCTTCGCAGGCCGGGCAGCGGCCCTTGGCGACGTTGAAGGAGAACTGCCCGGCGTCGTAGCCCAGGGCGCGCGCCTCGGGGGTGGCGGCGAACAGCTTGCGCACCTGGTCGAACAGCCCGGTGTAGGTCGCCAGGTTCGAGCGCGGGGTGCGGCCGATGGGTTTCTGGTCCACCTGCACCAGGCGCTTGATCCGCTCCAGCCCGGCGGTGACTTCGCCGCTGCTGGCCTGCGGGGCGTCGTCTTCCAGGTTCAGCTCTTCCGGCTCTTCGTTGCTCTGCGGCCGCCCGAGGTGCGCGCCCACCAGTTCCAGCAACGCCTGGCTGACCAGGCTCGACTTGCCGGAACCCGACACCCCGGTCACCGCGGTAAAGCAACCGAGAGGGAATTCCGCGCTCAGGTCATTCAGGTTGTTGCGGCTGATGCCTTCCAGGCGCAGCCAACCCTGGGCCTGGCGCGCGGTGCGGCGGGCCGGCGCCTGCTCGGCGAACAGGTAGGCACGGGTCTGCGACTCCGCGACCTCGGCCAGCCCCGCCGGCGGACCGCTGTACAGCACCTGGCCGCCCTGCTCGCCCGCCGCCGGGCCGACGTCGATCAGCCAGTCGGCCCGGCGCATGGTCTGCAGGTCGTGCTCGACCACGAACAGCGAGTTGCCCGAAGCCTTGAGCTGCTGCAAGGCCTCGAACAACGCTTCGGCGTCCGCCGGATGCAGGCCCGCCGAAGGCTCGTCGAGCACGTAGATCACCCCGAACAACTGCGAACCCAGCTGGGTCGCCAGGCGCAGGCGCTGCAACTCGCCGGACGACAGGGTCGGCGTACTGCGCTCCAGGGCCAGGTAACCCAGGCCCAGGCCGGTCAGGGTGCTGACCCGCTCCAGCAGGTCCTGGGCGATGCGTTGCGCGGCCAGGCGTTTTTCCAGGGACAGGTTCGGCGTGTGCCGCACATCCGGCCCTCCGACATGCCCCGGCGCGCCCTGGGCGATCCGCTGCTTGCGCGCGGCCTGGGTCTGTTCGTGGCTCCAGACCTCGCCGGCCTCCTCGGCCTGTTCCAAGTAAGCCTGGGCGGCCACCGGCTTGAGCACCTCGGCCAGTTGCAGCAGGGGCATCTGCGACAGCTCGCCGATGTCGAGGCCGGCGAAGGTCACCGACAGCGCTTCGCGCTTCAGGCGCTTGCCCTCGCACAGCGGGCACGGGCTGCCAAGCATGAACTGCGACACGCGCTTTTTCATCAGCGCACTTTGCGAATGGGTGAAGGTGTGCAGCACATAGCGCCGGGCCCCGCTGAAGGTGCCCATGTAGCTCGGCTCCTGCTTGCGCTTGAGGGCCTCGCGGGTCTGCTCCGGGGTCAACCCGGCGTACACCGGCACGGTGGGGGTTTCTTCGGTGAACAGGATCCAGTCGCGCTGTTCTTTAGGCAGGTCGCGCCAGGGGATATCGACGTCGTAGCCCAGGGTCACGAGGATGTCGCGCTGGTTCTGCCCCTGCCAGGCCAGGGGCCAGGACGCCACTGCGCGCTGGCGGATGGTCAGCGACGGATCCGGGACCATGGACGCCTCGCTGACCTCGTAGACCCGGCCCAGGCCGTGGCAGTTGGGGCAGGCGCCCTGCGGGGTGTTGGGCGAGAAGTCTTCGGCGTAGAGCATCGGCTGCCCCGGCGGGTAGCTGCCGGCCCGGGAATAGAGCATGCGGATCAGGCTGGACAAGGTGGTGACGCTGCCCACCGAAGAGCGGGTGCTTGGCGTGCCGCGCTGCTGTTGCAGGGCCACCGCCGGCGGCAGGCCTTCGATGGCGTCGACATCCGGCACCCCGACCTGATCGATCAGGCGCCGGGCGTAAGGCGCCACCGATTCGAAATAGCGACGCTGGGCCTCGGCATACAGGGTCGAGAACGCCAGGGACGATTTGCCGGAGCCGGAGACCCCGGTGAACACCACCAGCGCATCGCGGGGAATATCCACGTCGACGTTGCGCAGGTTGTGTTCGCGGGCGCCGCGCACCCTGACAAAACCCGAGCTGTGCGCTGGCAAGGAAGACAGAACCTGGGGCGAAGGCGTATTGCGCGCTGAAGTCATGGGACAGCCTTGTATCTGAGGTGTCGGGACGAGATTGCAAGTCAGAGAGCCCCACGGCGCCAGCACCGGCGACAGGCAGCCACCCGACCGAGATGCAGGGTGCATGGGCTCGGGATTTTGAGCAACCGTGGATGTCGAACGTTCAATGCCAGGATCAGTCAAGGACGATGGTGGGGCTACTGTAGGAGCGAGCTTGCTCGCGATGGACCTGAGAACGCCGCGCGTTCATCCAGTCAACATCGGCCCCGGGCGGGCTTTTTCCGCGAGGTGCTTGCGGCCTCACGCCTCCAGCACCGACCTGACCATGGCGGTCAGGGCGTCCGGGCTGTAAGGCTTGCTCAACAGGTGGGTGTCCGGGCTGAGCTGGTGATTGCAGGAAATGATGTCGCGGGTATGCCCCGAGGTGAACAGCACCGCCACGGCCGGCGACTGGGTCTTGGCCCAGAGCGCCAGGTCGGTACTTTTGATCAGGCCGGGCATCACCACATCGGTGAAGATCAGCTCGACCCGGGCGCCGTTCAGCAGCAGTTGCATGGCCGCATCGCCATTGGCCGCCACCAGCACCTTGTAGCCGGCGTGCTCCAGCAACTCGACCGCTGCCGCGCGGACGTCCTCGTTGTCCTCCACCACCAGGATGGTTTCCTGGCCATGGCCAGGCCGCTGTCCACGCCGGGGCGCCTCTCCCGGCTCAGGTTCGGTACTGCGGACAAAATACATGCGCACCGTGGTGCCCTGCCCCGGCGCGCTGAGCATCTCGATATGGCCGCCGCTCTGCTTGACGAAACCGAACACCATGCTCAGCCCCAGCCCGGTGCCCAGGCCGTCGCGCTTGGTGGTGAAGAACGGCTCGAACGCCTGCTTGAGCACCTCGGGGGGCATGCCGTCGCCGGTATCGGCCACCGACAGGCACAGGTAGTCGCCGGCGGTGATGCCCTTGCCGGCACAGAACCCGCGGTCGAGCACCAGGTTTTCGCCACGGATGCCGATGGTGCCTTCGCCCTTCATGGCATCGCGGGCGTTGATCGCCAGGTTGAGCAAGGCGTTTTCCAGCTGGCCGCGATCGACCTTGATGCACCAGGGCTTCGCAGGCAGCTGCACGTCGATATCGATGGTCTCGCCAAGGGCCCGTTGCAGCAGCTCACCCAGGCTGTCGGGGATCCGGCACGGGTTGTAGACCTCGGGCGACAGCGGCTGGCGCCGGGCGAACGCGAGCAGTTGCGCGGACAGCTTGGCGCCGCGCTCGACCGCAGTAATGGCCGCGCCGACCCGGCGCTGCACATTGGCATTGTCCGGCTCATGGCGCGCCAGCAGGTGCAGGTTGCCAGCGATCACTTGCAGCAGATTGTTGAAGTCGTGGGCCACGCCACCGGTCATGCCGCCAATGGCTTCGAGCTTCTGCGACTGGCGCAACTGCTCCTCGGCCGAGACCCGTGCGTTGACCTCCTCGGCCACCCGCTGCTCGAGGTTGCGCGTAAGTTGCAGCAGCGATTCTTCGGCCATCTTGCGTTCGTGGATATCGATCAGCACGCCGGGAAAGCGCAAGGCCTGTCCCGCCTCGTCGAACTCGCAACGGCCACAACCCATGACCCACAGGTAACTGCCGTCCGCCCGACGGATACGGTATTCGCTGTTGTAGGGCACGCCCTGTTGCAGGCTGTAGGCCAGCTGTTCCTTGATCCGCGGCAGGTCCTCGGGGTGCACCCGGCTGTCGGCGACCGCCATCGACAGGTCGTCCAGCGGCTGCTCCAGCGGATAGGAAAAGGTCCGGGCAAAACGCTCGTCGCCCGACAGCCGATCGGCCTTGATGTCCCAGACAAAGGAGCCCAGCAACGCCCCGGCATTGAGCGCCAGCTGCACCCGTTCGTTTTCCGCGCGGTAGGCGTTCTCGACTTCCTGGCGGCGTTGCTCGGACAGCACGTGGGCGGTGGTCTCGACCACGATCGCCATGACCCCGGCCGGCGCCTGGTCGTCGCCAGCCACCGGGCTGTAGTAGAGGTCCATCCAGACAGGTTCCGGCTGGCCGTTGCGCAGCAGCACCAGCTCCTTGTTGCGGTACGACAGGGTCCCGCCCGCCAGGCAGGTGTCCAGCACATGGCGGTTGAAATCCGCCACCTCCGGCCAGCCCAACTCTACCTGGCGGCCGAGCAGGTACGGATGGCGGCCGCCGGCGAATTCGGCGTAGGCATCGTTGTAGATCATGTAGCCTGAGCGGCCCCAGAGCAGAACCAGGGGTACCGGCGAAGCCAGCAGCAGTTGCACCGCGCTGCACAGGCTCGACGACCAGTGCTCCAACGCCCCCAGCTCGGTGACGGACCAGTCGAACGCCTGGATGCGTCCGGCCATCTCGCCTTTCCAGCCCAGGCAACCATGAGGATCGGATAAGAACGGCATCGCTTGACCCAGTGAACATGGATTGAATGACGACACTCTCGGCCCGCGACCCGAACGCCACGGACAGGTACTCAAGGTTTGGAGCACAGGCCACACGGATGGTTTCACCGCATTTCCACGATTGTAGGACAAATCCCCATCATGCCGGACAGCCCGCCTGGATCTGTAGCCGCTGCCGCAGGCTGCGATAAGGCCGAAGGCCTTCAGCGATCTTGAGACCTTTACCGCCGCTCTCCGAACGCGGCCCGCGGCAGCGGCTACATCAGTGGAAATCCCGGCTGCGGATGGTGATACCGCTGAGCAGCTCGCTGAGGTCGCTCAGGCGGCCGGCGATCAGGTGGCGGACCTCGCCTTCGGTTTCCAGGGTGCCGTCGACCTTGAGCAACTGCGCGCCGACCAGGACCTTGCGCTGGCGCTCGGCCAGGTCGCGCCAGACCACCACATTGACGTTGCCGAACTCGTCTTCCAGGGTGACGAAGGTCACGCCACTGGCGGTGCCCGGCCGCTGGCGCCCGGTGACCAGCCCGGCGATGCTGACCGGGCGCCCGTGCTCGACCTCCAGCAGTTCGCGGGAACTGCGACAGCGCCGGGCCTTGAGTTCGTCCCGCAGCAAGGCCAGCGGATGGGGCCCGAGGGTGGTGCCGAGGCTCAGGTAGTCGGCCTGCAGGTCTTCGCCGACCGTCGGCCGCGGCAAGACCACCGGCGCTTCCTCCTGGCGCGGCAGGCCGGCGAACAGGCCGAGCTGTTGCTGAACCCCCGCCACTTCCCAGCGCGCCCGATGCCGATGCCCGGCCAACCCACGCAGGGCGCCGGAGTCGGCCAGCAGTTCCTGGGCGCGGCTGTCGAGGCACGCCCGTTGCCCGAGGTCGGCGATGTCGATAAACGGGCCGCCCTGGCGCGCCGCCTCGATCCGCCGCGCATCGTCTTCGCGAAAGCCCTTGATCATCCGCAGCCCCAGGCGCAACGCCGGCTGCGCGCCGGCCAGCGGTTCCAGGCTGCAATCCCAGGCGCTGGCGCGCACGTCCACCGGACGAATCGCCAGATGGTGCCGGCGCGCGTCCTGGAGAATCTGGTCGGGGCTGTAGAAGCCCATGGGCCAGCTGTTGATCAGGGCACAGGCGAAGGCCGCCGGCTCGTGGCATTTGAGCCAGCAGCTGGCATAGGTCAGCAAGGCGAAACTGGCAGCGTGGGATTCGGGGAAACCGTAGCTGCCGAAGCCCTTGATCTGCTCGAAGATCTGCGCGGCGAATTCGTCGCTGTAGCCATTGGCGCGCATGCCGTCGCGCAGGCGCAGGCGATGGGGCTCCAGGCCGCCGTGGCGTTTCCAGGCGGCCATGGAGCGACGCAACTGGTCGGCCTCGCCGGGGGTGTAGTCGGCGGCGACAATGGCGATCTGCATCACCTGCTCCTGGAACAGCGGCACGCCCAGGGTTCGCTGCAGCACCTCTTTCAGCTCCGCAGAGGGATAGGTCACCTTCTCCTTTTTGTCCCGCCGACGCAGATACGGATGGACCATGCCGCCCTGGATCGGACCCGGCCGGACAATGGCCACCTCGATCACCAGGTCGTAGAAATCCTTTGGCTTGAGCCGGGGCAGCATCGACATCTGCGCCCGCGATTCGATCTGGAACACGCCGATGGTGTCGGCGCGGCCGATCATCTCGTAGGTGGCCGGGTCCTCGGCGGGGATGCTGGCCAGGCTTAGCCGCTGGTCCCGATAGCCATGGATCAGGTCGAAACAGCGGCGAATCGCGCTGAGCATGCCCAGCGCCAGCACATCCACCTTGAGCAGCCCGACCGCGTCCAGGTCGTCCTTGTCCCACTGGATGATGGTGCGCTCGGCCATGGCCGCGTTTTCCACCGGCACCAGGGTGTCCAGCGGCTGTTCGGAAATCACGAAGCCGCCGGGGTGCTGGGACAGGTGCCGGGGAAAGCCGATCAGTTGCCCGGTCAGGCTCAGGACCCGGCGCAGCACCGGGCTGTCGGGGTCGAAACCGGCCTCCAGCAGACGCTCGACGGCCGGCGGAGTATCGCTCCAATGGCCGCAGCAGTCGGCCAGGGCATTGACCTGGTCCGGCGGCAGGCCCAGGGCCTTGGCCACATCGCGCACCGCGCCGGCGCCGTGGTAGGTGCTGACCACCGCGGTCAGCGCGGCGCGATGGCGGCCGTAACGCTGGAACACGTACTGCAGGACTTCCTCGCGGCGTTCGTGCTCGAAGTCCACGTCGATATCCGGCGGCTCGTTGCGCTCGCGGGAGAGAAAACGCTCGAACAACAGGGTCGAGCGGTCCGGGTCGATCTCGGTGATGCCCAGGGCGAAACACACCGCCGAGTTGGCCGCCGAGCCCCGGCCCTGGCAGAGGATCGACTGGCTGCGGGCAAAACTGACGATGTCGTGCACTGTGAGGAAATAGCTCTCGTACCCCAGCTCGGCGATCAGTTCCAGCTCATCGTCGATCTGCTTGAGCACCTTGGGCTTGGCGCCCCCGGGCCAGCGCTTGACGATGCCGCGCTCGGTCAGCTCACGCAGCCAGCTGGTGGGCGTCTGGCCTTGGGGCACCAGCTCCCGCGGGTATTGGTAGTGCAGCTGGCCGAGGTCGAACTGGCAGCGCTCCGCGATCCTCAGCGACTCCTCCAACAGAGCCGGCGGATACAGCCCCTGCAACGCCTCGAGACTGCGCAAATGCCGCTCGCCATTGGGGTGCAGGCGCTGGCCGGCCTCGGCCACCCGCACGTGATGGCGGATCGCGGTCATGGTGTCCTGCAAGGCCCGGCGCCCACGCACATGCATATGCACATCGCCGCAGGCCACGGCGGCAATACCCAGTTCCCGGGCCAGCGCCAGCAGCTCGCCCAGGCGCCGCTGATCGTCCTGGCCGCAGTGCAACTCCACGGCCAGCCACAGCCGGTCGGCGAACACCTGTTGCAGCCAGCGCCCGGCCTCTTGCTGCTCGCTCTGTGGCTGAGCGTCCGCCAGCCACAGGGCCAACAGCCCCGGCAAGGGTTGCTCGAAGTCTTCCCGCAGCAACTGGTACTGGCCCTTCTGCGCCCGGCGCCGGCCACGGGTGATCAGCCGGCACAGGCCCTGGTAACCCTCCAGGTTCTCCACCAGCAGCACCAGCTTCGGGCCGTCGTCGAGGCGCATTTCACTGCCGACGATCAGCGCTAGGTTGCAGTCCTTCGAGGCCTGCCAGGCACGGACGATGCCGGCCAGGCTGCACTCGTCGGTAATCGCCAGGGCCTGGTAGCCCTGGGCTGCCGCCCGCTCGAACAGCTCGCGGGCACTGGAGGCACCGCGCTGGAAACTGAAGTTCGACAGGCAGTGCAGTTCGGCGTAGCCCTTCATGCGAACCAGCCCTGCAACAGCAAGGGCCCCGCCTCGCCCACCGGGCGATACGCCCAGCCCTGCTGGCCGCCGCGGGTCTCGATCAGGTAATAGTCGCGGCGCACGTCACCGCCGTCCCACCAGCCGGACTCGATGCGTTCCGGCCCCATAAGGATGCGCGCCGCCCCCTCCGACAGCGCCAGCGGCTCGCGCAACAGCCAGCCCGGGCGCCGGGGCCCGGGCAGCAGCGGGCTGGCCTGGCTGTCGCCGAGCGGCTGCCAGCTGCATTCGGGACGGTGGTCAGAGTGGAAACGCAAGCCATGCACCGCCTCGTCCCCCAGGCGGGCCCGCAGGCGCTCGCGCAACTGCTCCCAGGGCAAGGACTGCTGCGGACGCTCGTCGAACAATTCGCGGTTCTGCGGCACGAAGCGCGGCAAATCCTCGGCCACCAGGCGCACGCCACGCACCGGCGCCGGTACCTGGACCTGCTCCAGGCGCCCGCGCGCCAGTTCGAACAGCATCCCCGGCTCGCGTTCGGCGCTGAGCAGGCCGACCTTGATCAGGCTGTCGGGCAACTCGACATGTTCCAGGTGCAGGTCGAAGCGCTGCACCCCGCTGTCACGGCCACAGAGAAACGCCGCCAGATCGCTGGTCAGCCGGCGCAGGGGAAACAGCAGGGCCTGATGGGACAGCACGTCGAAATTCAATTCGATGCGCAGGTCGAAACGGTCCGGCGGCTGATAGAACGCCAGCGCCAGGGAGCGCTCGCCCAAAAGAGTATCCAGGTGCTTGAGCAGGCCCGCATCGAAACGCCGGGCCAGGGTGTCCCGGGGCAGCCCGCGAACCTGGGCGAAAGTGCGCAGGCCCATGCGCGACAGGGCCGTGGCCGCGCCCGGCGGCAGGCCGAGACGCTCCACGGGCATGCCCCCCAGGGCCTGGCGCAATTGTTCCAGGTCGGTCACCGCCAGCCCGTCGTAGGCATTGGCCAGCACCCGGGCCGCCGCCGGATTCGGCGCGCTGACGATGCGGTGGCGAAAGCCCAGCGCGCTCAGCTCCTGGCGCAGGCGCGCCTCCAGCTGTGGCCAGGGGCCGAACAGGCCCAGGCTCGACTCGATCTCGAACACCAGGGTGCGCGGGTAATGAAGGCTGACCTGGGAACTGAAGCGGTAGGCCCAGGCCGCGAGAAACTGCTGCCAATGGGCGATCTCGTCGGCGTCGTATTCGGCGCTGGCGAAGTTCTTGCTCAGGGCCTGGGCGGCGGTCAACGACTGCCCGGGCCGCAACCCCAGCTCACGGGCGGCGGCATTCACCGCCTGGATCACCCGGCGCTGCGGCGTCCCGCTGAGCAGCGCCAGCGCAGCATCCGGCTCGGGGCGCTGGCGCAGCGCCGCGTCCAGCGCCAATTGCGGGAACAGAATACAGACCCAGCGCATGGCAACCTCAGTGCCCCGGGGCGAAGGCGATCGGCGCCGCATGGGCCAGGCCGCCGCGGCACTTGAGTATCCGCAGCTGCGCCGGCCGGGCCTCCACGGCAAGGCGCAGGGCCGCTGGCGAGGGGTTGATGGCTTCCTTGAGGGGACGGTAGGCAAAGGCCAGGGTCTGGCCGGTTTCGGCCGCCACCTGCAAACGCCGCAAGGCGCGGTCGTCGGCCTGTTGCGGCCAGCACAGCACGGCCCCGCAACTGCCCGAACGCAGGCATTGTTCGGCGGCCCACAGGGCGTCCCGTTCGCCGGCCTGGATCACCGACAGTTGGCGCAGGTCGACCCCGGCGCTCTGCCAGGCCTGGGGGTACGGCACATGGGGCGGCGCCACCAGCACGATGCGCTCGCCGGCGGCCGAAAGCCGGGCCAGGGTCGGCCACAGCAGTTGCAGCTCGCCGACACCCTGGGCGGCGATGAGGATTTCCGTCAGCGCCGCTTCCGGCCAGCCGCCGCTGGGCAAGGCCGCGTCCAGCATGGGGTGGCCGGTGGGTTGCGGGCTGGCGGCGGGTGCCGTCGGGCGGCCCTTCCACACCCGGCCGGCATTGAACAGCGTCTCCAGTGCCACGACGGCGCCCATCAGCCTTGCCTCACCAGGCCACAGAACACCCCTTCGATGGCCAGGTCCCGGTCCTCGCCGATCAGGATCGGGGCATAGGCCGGGTTGCGCGGCAGCAGGCGCACGCCATCGGCCAGGCGCTCGAAACGCTTGATGGTGACCTCGCCGTCCAGCCGTGCCACCACGATCTGGCCGTTGCGCACTTCGCTGTCGCGGCGCACCGCCACCAGGTCGCCGTCGAGGATGCCGTCCTCGATCATCGAGTCGCCCTGGACCCGCAGCAGGTAATCGGGGGTACGGGAAAACAGCGCCGGGTCGAGCAGCAAGCGGCTGTGCACCTCGGCATCGGCGCCGATCGGCAGGCCGGCGGCGACCCGGCCTAGCACCGGGATCTCCAGCAGCTCGGGGCGCGATGGCTGGTTGAGCAGGCGGATGCCCCGGGCCTGGTTGGGGTTGACCTCGATGAAGCCGGCCTCGGTCAGGGCTATGACATGCTTGCGCGCCACGCTGCGCGAGGCGAAGCCGAAGGCCTCGCTGATTTCAGCGAGGCTCGGGGGCTGGCCATGTTCGGCGATGCGCTCGCGGATAAAGGTCAGGATGGCACTGCGGCGGGGAGATAAAGTGGTCATGGAGTACATTTGTACTCCTCTCGGGTTTTCCTGACAAGAACCGCCAGTCAGCCCAGGCCACGGCTCGCCAGGAAAGCGCTGATGTAATCGATGAACGCCAGCACCTTGGCCGTGGCCCGCCGGTGGCTGGGGTAGACCGCGAGGATGTGCGGCCCGAAGCAGTCCGGGTCGATGGCATAGTCGGCCATCACCCGCACCAGGCGGCCGTCGGCCAGGTAAGGCGCGGCGCTCCATAGCGGGGTGTGCAGCAGCCCGCGCCCGGCCAGGGCATTGGCCAGCAGCAGGTCGTAATTGTCGCTGCGCAAGCGCGGCGCCCGGGGTTGCGGCAGGCTCAGGCGCTGCCCGTCCCGTTCGACCCACCAGAACTCACGGCTGAGCAAGGGATGGCGATAGAGCAGCCATTCGTGTTCGTCGAGGGTCTGCGGCGTCACCGCCACGCCCTTGCGCGCCAGGTAGGCCGGGCTGGCGCACAAGGCCAGACAATTGCTGCCGACCACCCGGGCGATCAGCCCCGGCAGGTCGTCATGGCCTTCGCGCAGGGCCAGGTCGTAGCCGCTTTCCAGCAGGTTGACGAACTCGTCGCACAGGTCCACCTGCAGGTCGATCTGCGGATACTGCTCAAGGAAACCGCCACACACCTGGTCGAGAAAAGCCTGCCCATAAGCCAGCGGCGCGGTGATCTTCAGGTTGCCGCGCAGGCCATGCTGCAACTGCTCGATTTCCTCGCCGGCCTCCTCCAGCCGCTGCAGGACCTGGCGCGCGGTTTCCAGGTAGAGCCGCCCCACTTCCGTCAGCAGGATCCGCCGGGTACTGCGCTCGAACAAGCGCGCGCCCAACTCGACTTCCAGGTGATTGACCGCCTTGGTCAGGGCCGAGGGGGTCTTGCCCAACTGCTCGGCGGCGCGGCTGAAACTGCCCAGCTGCGCGGTGACCACGAACATTTTCAGTGCACTCAACTTGTCCATGCTTTTTCCATTCAGGCAAAAACGTTTTTCGTCAGCGAGGCGTTCTGTCGGCTATGGCAAGCCACTAATCTGGGCATCAGACGCAATAACAAGGAAATACTCAATGAAAAGATTCATCCCGAATCTGCTGACGATTGCAGTAAGTTTTGCCTCGATGGAAGCCATGGCCGCCACCGACCTGGTGCTGTTCAACGGCCAGGTGTTCACCGCCGATCGCGCCCAACCCAAGGTCCAGGCCCTGGCGGTGGCCGACGGCAAAGTGCTGCAAGTGGGCAGCGACGCGCAGATCAAGGCCCTGATCGAAACCGGCACCCGAGTCATCGACCTCGGCGGCAAGACCCTGATGCCCGGCCTGATCGACAGCCATTCCCACGCGATCTTCGGCGGCCTGGAAATGACCTCGGCCAATATGCAGGACAAGGTGGTCGGCCTCGACGAGCTGGAGCGAAAGCTGCGCGCCTGGCGCGACGACGGCAAGGCCCGGCATGGCGATGTCCTCAGCATCGCCGGCATGAGTTCGGCCTACTGGGCCCAGGCCGAAGCCCTGGGCCAGCGCTTCAACACCGGCGAATGGGCCAAGGTGCCCGTGGTGTTCACCGGCAGCGATCACCATACCGCCTGGGCCAACGCTGTGATGCTTGAGCGCGCCGGCATCGACGCCGCCCTGCTCAAGACCCTGCCGCAGGCCGAGCGCGACACCATAGGCCAGCTCGCCGACGGCCGCCCCAACGGCTTCCTGGTGGACGCCGGCTGGGACCGGGTCGCGGCGAAAATGCCGGTGCCCAGCAGCGCCGCCCTGCTCAACGCGGCGCAATCGGCGGTGCGCTACAACAACAGCCTGGGCATCACCGCCTGGATGGATCCGGCGGCCAACGCGGCCCCCGGCGAAGCGGTGTTCGCCCTCAAGCCCACCGCCCAGACCGTCGGCGTGCTGCCGGCCTACAAGGCGCTCGCCGAGAGCGGCGGCATGAGCGCCCATGTCGCCGCGCTGCTGGTGGCCAACCCGAAAAGCCGCCCTGCCGACCTCGACGTGCTGGAGCAGGTGCGCCAGCAATTCCAGGGCATCCCCAACCTGACCCTGCCCGGCGTCAAGATCTTCGCCGACGGGGTGATC
Organism: Pseudomonas sp. 22526; assembly: GCF_052044735.1. NCBI lineage: Bacteria > Pseudomonadati > Pseudomonadota > Gammaproteobacteria > Pseudomonadales > Pseudomonadaceae > Pseudomonas > Pseudomonas sp. 22526. The sequence continues at coordinate 50,032 of NZ_JBQENK010000013.1, read as the reverse complement.
GAGTACCCGGCCCAGAGCGCGGCGATGATCGATCCCTACAGCAACTCGCACAAACAGGGCGAACTGCTGATCGATCCCGAGCATTTCGGCGAACTGGTCAGCGCCATCGACCAGCGCGGCTGGCTAGTGCACATCCATGCCATCGGCGACCGCGCGGTGCGCGAATCCCTCAATGGCATCGCCCAGGCGCGCCAGGACCGCCAGAGCGGCATCGCCCACTCCATCACCCACCTGCAAATGGTCAACCCGAAAGAGTTCACCCGCTTCAAGCCGCTGGGGGTCATCGCCTCGATGCAACTGCTGTGGGCCTCGGCGGACGACTACACCCTGGACATGATCAAGCCCTACGTCAGCGCCCTGGCCTTCCGTTACCAGTACCCGGCGCACTCCCTGCTCAAGCAGGGCGCGACCCTCGCCGGGGCCAGCGACTGGCCGGTGTCCTCGCCCAACCCGTGGAATGCCATCGCCCAGGCCATCACCCGCAAGGGGCCGCTGGGGGTGCTCAACGCCGACGAACGCCTGGACCGCGAAACCATGTTCTACGCCTACACCCTCAATGCCGCGCGCGCCATCGGCCTGGAGCAGCAGATCGGCTCGCTGAGCGCCGGCAAGCAGGCCGACTTCATCGTGCTGGACCGCGACGTGTTCCGCGTCGACGAAAAGGCCCTGCATGAAACCCAGGTGCTGCAGACCTGGTTCGCCGGCCGCGAAGTCTACGCCCGGCCTCTCTAACCTGATGCATCTAACCCGATGCATCTAACCCGATTCATCTAGACCGGTTCATCTAAAAAACACCTGCCCCACTGCCCGCCCCCACGTCCTTGCGCACGTGGGGCCGGCGCAGCCTTGCCTGAAATCCGCCCCTAACAATCACAACAACACGGGACGCCCACATGAAGACCCTCAGCCTGTTCGCCATCGCTGCCTTGAGCCTGTTGCCCCTGGGCAGCCAGGCCCTGCCCTTGAACGATGACGTTGCCCTGGAGATGGAACTGACCCTGGCCAGCGACTACCGCACCCGCGGTATTTCCCAGACCCAGAACGACCCCGCCGCGCAGGCTGCCGCAACCCTGCTGCACAGCAGCGGCCTGTACCTCGGTGCATGGACCTCCAACGTGGATTTCGGCGGCGGCCTGAAGACCCGCCAGGAAGTCGACTACTACGCCGGCTGGCTGTGGCAGGCCAGCGACGCGATCAGCCTCGACCTGGGCTACCTCAAGTACAGCTACCCCAGGGAAGGGCAATTCAACCAGAGCGAGGTCTACGGGATTTTCAGCGCCTACGGGTTCAGCCTGGCGGCCTACTACTCCAGCGACGCCGCGGGCATCGACAGCCAGCAAAGCACCCTGTACCGCTACCTCGGCTACGAAACCGAGCTGCCCCTGGGCCTGGGCTTGAAGCTGCGTTACGGCGAGATGGACTTCAAGGATCCGCGGTTGATCCCAGCCTCGGGCCAGGGCGAGGATGCCTACCACGAATGGGAGGCCAGATTGACCCGCGAAGTGGCGGGCGTGGTGCTGGGCCTGAGCTATATCGATACCGATCTGTCGAAAAGCCAGTGCACCAGCAACTACGGGTTCAGCGACCTGTGTGGCGCGACCTGGGTCGCCAGTGCCAGGAAAACCTTCTGAATCCGATGGGCGCTGGTCGGCACGAATCGATATGCAGACCCGCGCCCTTTCGACATTTTTTGACCAATCCCTATCTATGACAACACCATCCTCTACACCGACCACTTCCTGGCCCGGGTCATCGAGTTGCTCAAGCACAACCAGGAACGCTTCGACACCTCGATGCTGTACGTCTCCGACCATGGCGAGTCCCTCGGCGAAAACGGCCTGTACCTGCACGCCGCGCCCTACGCCCTGGCGCCGCAGGCGCAGCCCCATGTGCCGATGCTGATGTGGTTCGGCCAGCAGGCCCTGGCCGACCTGGGCATCCAGCGCGACTGCCTGCAAGGCAAGAGCAGCGAGCCGGACCTGAGCCACGACAACCTGTTCCACTCGGTGCTCGGGCTGTTCGAGGTCAGGACCAGCCTGTACCAGCCGCGGCTGGACATCTTCCATTCCTGCCGGCCGAACATGACCGCGGCGCACTAAAGGCACAGAACCTGTAGGAGCAGCCGGTCGACGCTCGATTGCTCGCGATGGCCGCACCGCGGAATGCCTGGCACACCGCGTTATCGTTCATCGCGGGCAAGTCGGATCGCCGCCCGCTCGCTCCTACAGAAGAAGATCGCGCACGTCCTGTAGGAGCGAAGCTTGCTCGCGAAGGCCGTGACGCGGAATGTCTGGGAAACCGCGTTATCCTTCATCGCACGCAAGCTGTGCTCCTACAGAAGAAGACCGCGCACGTCCTGTAGGAGCGAGGCTTGCCCGCGATGGCCGTGACGCGGAATGTCTGGGAAACCGCGTTATCCTTCATCGCACGCAAGCTGTGCTCCTACAGAAGAAGATCGCGCACGTCCTGTAGGAGCGAAGCTTGCTCGCGAAGGCCGCGACGCGGAGTTTCTGATGCACCGCGTGATCGTTCATCGCGGGCAAGTCGGCTCGCCGCCCGCTCGCTCCTACAGAAGAAGACCGCGCACGTTCCGTAAGGCCTAACCGCGCTTGAGGATCAGGTCCATGACCCGGTCGGTTTTCAGCGCCTCGGCGGCCAGCGCCGGATGCTGCGCTTGGCCACGGATATGGGCGTTCATGCCGAGCACGTGGTGCCACTGGATGTGCTCAGGGTTGTCGATGAAGAGGCTCAGCTGTTCATCGGCGTCCAACTGCAGCGGGTGCTCGTCGAACACCGAGAAGCTGATACGCCCCTGGCTGCCGATGATTTCCACCCGGTCCACCCGACGGTCCGCGACGAGGTTCCAGGCACCCGTGCCCAGGGCGCCACAGGCGAAGCGCCAACTGGCACTCACCGCGTCCTCGGCGCTGTATAGCCCAGCCTGCCGCGCGGTGAAACCAGCGACATCGGTGATGTCCCCCAGCAGGTACTGGAACAGGTCCAGGCCATGGCTCGCCAGGTCGGCGAAGTAACCGCCGCCAACGATCCGCGGGTCGGTGCGCCAGTTGCGGCCGCCACTGCGATCGGCCTCGGACGGGGCCTTGGTCAGGGTCCAGCTCAGGTGGCGCACCTCACCGATGCGCCCGTCCCGCAGCCATTGCCGCACTTGCTGGAAGCGCGGCAGGGAACGGCGGTAGTAGGACACGAACAGGTGCAATCCGGCCTGCTGGAAAACCTGCTGCATCTCCAGGCTTTGCCCGGCGTTCAATGCCATCGGTTTTTCCACGCAGCAGTGCTTGCCGGCGGCGGCCACCTGCAAGCTGTAGGCGTGGTGACTGTCGGGTGGCGTGGCGATGTACACCGCGTCCACTTCGGGGTCGTCGATCAGCGCCTGGGCATCGGTGTAGAAGCGCGCGATGCCGTGGCGTGCCGCATAGTCCTGCACCGCTTCCAGGCGCCGGCCCATCACCGCCACCAGGGCCGAGCCCGGTGCCTTGTAGAAGGCCGGGCCGCTCTTGCGCTCGGTGACGCTGCCGCAACCGATCATGCCCCAGCGCACGAGCGGCATGCCCTCTCCTCCTGTGCCCATTGGCCGGTCAGACCGCTTGCAGGGCGCGCAGGTCGAGACGGCCGTCCTGCAGCGGCGGACACCAGTAGTAGCCGCCGGTGATCGGCCGGCTCATGCGGTACAGGCCGTCGACTATGCCGTCTTCCAGGCCGCTCATGCGCCGCAGCTGGACTTCGAAGGCGTGGAGGCTGTGGCCGAAGGCGAGGAACATCAGGCCGCCCTTGTCGCCTTCAATCCACGGCATCGAGCGGCGCACCATAAAGGCCTCGGGGGTGAAGCTCTCCTGGGCGGTGCGCTTGACGTGGGCCGAGTCCGGCGCGTCGTCCAGCTCTTCGTTGTCGCTCAGGCGGCGGCCGATGATGTTGTCGCGCTCCTCCTGATGCATCGCGGCAAAGCCCTTGAAGTCGTGCTGCCACTGCTGGATCGCGGCGAAGCTGCCACCGCGCAGGCCATCAGCGCCTTCGGCCAAGGCCGCGGCGATGGCTTCTTCATCGTGGGGGTTTTCGGTGCCGTCCTCGTAACCGGTCAGGTCGTGGCCGGTCTTGTGGCGGAAGGTTTCGTTCATCTGCACCAGGCGCAGCGCCGGGGCCAAGGCGGCCGCCAGGTCGTTGCTGCGGTGCAGCAGCTCGCCGCGGTCTTCGCCATGCAGCCAGACCCACAGCGCATGCTGGGTCGAAGGGTTGTCGACGCCGACCCCGGTCAGCGCCGGGAAGGCCTTGAGCCCCTGCACGCGGGCGCCCAGCGCCTTGACCAGCGACGCGCCGAAACCTGCTACCGCCGTTTTCCCGTCCACCAGCGCCAGCAAGCGATCGATCGCCGCTGGCAGCGCCTCGATGGATTCGAGGGCGAAAAACAGGTGACGAGCCTGGGTCGGAACGGGGGTGGCAAGAATGCCCGGCTGGTAGTAACTCATAGCGACTCCTTGAAGAAAGCCCGGAGTTTACCCGGCGCACCACAATTTGTGGGGGTTTAGACACGCATGGGCCGACGTGGTGAATGGTCACGCCGCCGGAGCCGTGCCCTACAACTGGCCGCCCTCTTCCCGATAGGCACTGGGGCTCAGCCCGGTCCAGCGCTTGAATGCCCGGCGAAAACTGCGCACGTCGCTGTAGCCCACCGCCTCGGTGATGCGCTCGATGGACAGCTGCGGGTTGGCCAGCAGGCTCAGGGTGCGCGCCCGGCGCACCTGCTCCAGCAGCGCGTCGAAGGTCAGGTCATGCTCGCTCAGGCGTCGGCGCAGGGTGCGCCCGCTCATGTTCAGGTCGCTGGCGACCTGCTCGATATGGCTGCCCTGGGTCAGGTCGCGGGAGATGGCCCGCTCCACCGCCTGGATCAGGTCCAGCTTGCGGTGCACCTGGGCGCTTTCCAGCTCCAGCAGCTTGAGCGCCTGGCGCAGGGCCACGGCGTGGTGGTTGGGCAGGCGCGTGTCGAGCCAGTGGCCGGCGATGACCATGCGGTTGTGCAGGCAGCCGAAGTGCACGTCTGGCCCCAGCAGGCGCAGGTACTCGTCCTGGTAAGCCGGGGCGGCGTGCATGAACTCGACCCGCAGCGCCTTGAAGTCGGCGCCGACCAGGGCGCGGCCATAGACCGGCAGGCTGGCGAAGAACTCTTCGACGGCAAAGATCTGCACATCGCTGTAGGGCAGCCGGCATTCGGCCTCGACGAAAAACTCGTCGCCCTGCTGCCGGACGTTGCAGCTGACGATGCCGCCCGAGGTGTGCTGGTGGCGGATGCCGATGTCGAAGGCATCGCGCAGGGTCTTGCACAGCGACAGCACATGCCCCAGCAGGCCCAGGGTGCCGAGCACGTTCTGGTGCCCGACCCACAGGCCCAGGCCCTGCCGGGGCAAAGCCTTGAGCGCGCGCTGGATCATCGCCACGGCCTGGCGGTAGGAGATGCGTTGCGCGGGGTCCTGCAGGTCGTCGAGGGTAAAGCCCAGGCCGCGGCACAGGGCGTGCGGGTCGACGCCGTGGCTGCCGGCGACTTCGGCCAGGGTCTGCAACAGGAAGGGTGAAACCAGGGCCAGTTGGTACTGTGGATCGACGGCTTTCGTCTGCATGGGCATCGGGTCCCGAGCCGGTTCGGCTGCAATTCTTATTCTGGTTATGCGCCCCGCTCCCGGACAGCGCCAGGGCGAGGCGAGCGCCCGCTCAGCATAGCGTTTTCCGCTCGCATTCACGGAAGGATGTAACAAGTCATTGCAGGCTGGCCGCGAAAGTCCCCCTCAGTGGCCGCCAATACCCTGCCTGGCCAGGCGCCGAAGGCTTATTCCTATGGGGCGGCCGGAAACCGGCCAACTGTGCGCCCACTGACAATAATAAGAGCCCGAACATGAATTCGACCCGCACCCATCTCCCCCGGCGCCTCGCCGCCAGCCTGGCCTGCATCGCCGCCCTGCCCGCCCTGGCACCGGCCACTGAATCCGGGGTCGACAACATCGGCACCGGCACCGACGGCTTCTTCATCCTGCCGCTGGACGTCAACGGCCTGCCGGACCACATGTTCGCCTTCAACCTCTATTACAACCACTACGAAGCGCGGAAGCTGAATATCAGCTCCCTGGGCGGCAAGGTGCCGGACGTGCGGATCGTCTCCGACGCGATCATTCCCCGCCTCGACTACCTGAGCCCGCTGCGGGTGTTCGGCGGTCGCCTTGGCGGCTACGTGGCGCAGCCCTACCTGCGACAGCAGGTGGGAGTCTTCGGCCTCAAGGACCAGCGCGAAAGCATGGGCGACACCACCATCGCGCCGATCATCCTGTGGGACATGGGCAAGAACCTGACCCTGGGCGCCGCCGTGGAAATCACCATTCCCACCGGCAAGTACGACGCGACACGCCTGGCCAATACCAGCAATAACTTCTACACCTACAAGCCGCTGGTCTCGGTGACCTGGATGCCCACCCCGCGCACCGAACTGTCGATGAAGACCACCTACAGCTTCAACGAGGAAAACCACGCCACCGACTACAAGTCCGGGCAGATTTTCCACTTCGACTATTCCGCCAGCTACAAGGTGACCGACAACCTGAGCCTGGGGGTCAACGGCTACTACCTGAAGCAGACCACCGACGACAAACAGTACGGCCGCACCGTGCAGTTTCTCGGCGAGGACGTGGACGACGGCGTGCGCGGCCAGGTGTTCGCCATCGGCCCGGCGCTGTACCTGACCTTCCTCAAGTACGCCAGCGCGGAGATCCGCTGGACCAAGGAGTTCGACGTGGAGAACCGGCCCGAGGGCGAGATGCTGTGGGCCAAGCTGACGATTCCGTTCTCCTTGTGACACGCAGTCCCGTAGGAGCGAGGCTTGCCCGCGATAGCCGTGACGCGGTCTGCCGGTGGACCGCGTTATCGTTCATCGCGGGCAAGCCTCGCTCCTACAGGAGAAGGACGCGCCTGCTCGATTGCATGCGATGGGGCCCTCAGCCCCACCGCAAAAACCTAGCTATAGACCGGCCAGCTGTCGACGATCCGCCCGCCGCGCACTGCCAGCAGGTCGCCGAACTGCAGCAGCACCGCTTCGCTCTGCATCGGCCGCAGGAACACCTGGTCGTCCGGGCCCAGGCCCACGGCCGGCGAGCCGTTGACCATCTCCTGGTTGGAACTGCGGCCGAACAAGCCGTTGCTTTGCAGCCCCGAGGGCGACTCGAACTCGGCCAGCCAGTTGCCGCCGTAGATGAAGAATGTCTCGCGCTGGTTCGGGTCCCACCAGGCGAACAGCTTCGACTTGTCGTCCAGCGCCGGGATGCGCACCGGGCCGGTGCTTTTCAGCACCGGCGTGGCGATATAGGCCGCCGGCCGATGTTCGCTGAGGGACGGCAGGTCGTAATGGGTCGGCTTGAGCATCGCCGTGCCCACCGACACTTCGCTGCTCAACTGTTCCTGCTCATGCATGCGGTAGCTGGGGCTGCCGGCGGTATTCAGGGTCAGCCCCGGCTGCCAGAGCGCCGGATGGTGTTGCCGGGTGAAGTCCACGGCGCTCTGGTAGCGCTGCATGACCTTGGCGAACAGCGCTTCGGGCGAGCCGAGAATGCCCGGCACGCCCATGCCGACAAAGGGGTCGTAGCCCATGAAACCGGCGAACTCCAGGTGCTGGGGATTGGCGGCGATCAGGGTCAGCAGCGGCCCCAGTTCGAGGCTGTCCTTCACCCCGCCGCGGTGCAGGCCGACGTCCAACTCGATATTGATCCGCAGCCGGGTGCCCAGGCCGCGGGCCAGGGCCAGGTATTGCTGCAGGTGTTCCGGGGTATCGATCAGCCATTGCAACTGCCGGGCCGGGTCGAACGGACCTTTGTGGCTCTGGTAGAACAGTTCGGCGGAACGCACCGGCAGCGGCTTGCCCAGCAGGATATCGGCCTCGGGAAAACGCTGGGCGTCGTGATTGAGGAACGGCTGGTGGAACGACATCAGGCGCTGGGTGCCGGCGCGCTGGCCGATGTAGTCCAGCAATCCCGGCGACGGCAGGGATTTCTCCACCAGCCGCAGCTGCTTGCCGCCGCGCTTGACCGACTGCATCACCACATCGATGTTGTGGTCCAGGCGGTCGAGGTCGATCAGCATCACCGGGCGCATCGGACCGTGGGCCTTGAGTTCCTGGTTCAGCCCGCGGAAATAGTCACTGTAGGGCCCGCCCCGGTCGGCGGGCCGCAGCCAGGCGCCCACGCCCGCCAACAACGCGCCGACACCCGCGGTACCGAGCAGGAAGTTGCGTCGATTCATCCTATTTATCTCCCTTCAGACCACGCCCAGGATGGACGACAGGTGTGCATTGAGGAACTTGCCGCCGGGGTCCAGCGCCTCGCGCACCCGGGTGAACTCGCGCCAGCGCGGGTACAGCGCCTGCAACTGCCGGGCGTTGAGGCTGTGCAACTTGCCCCAGTGCGGGCGGCCGGCGTACTTCCAGAAAATCGGCTCGACGGCAGCGAAGAAGTTGTGGTGATCCATGCCGTAGTGCTGGTGCACCGAGATCGAACAACTGTCGCGGCCCTCGAACATGCTCAGGGGAATGTCGTCGGCCTGGACGTAGCGGTACTCGATGGGAAACCAGGTGCGCAGGTCCTTGTCGCGGATCAGCTTGAGGATTTCCCGCAGGCACGCCGGGCCGTGCTCGGCCGGCACCGAGTACTCCATTTCATTGAAGCGCACGTTGCGCACGTTGGCGTAGACCTCATAGGAGTCGCCGACCCGGTCATCGAAACTGGCGAAATGCCGCAGGCTGTTGAGCAGGGTGCGGCGGGTTTCGGGAAAGTCGCTGAGGTATTTGTCGAGGTTCTCGATCAGACTGACGAACTCGTTGCCGCCCTCTTCCGCCGGGTCCACCGGCGGGGTCGCCGGGTCCTCTGTTTCATTCAGGGCAATCGACAGCGCGTAGTCGGAATGGGTGACCACCAGCATTTCCCAGTGCTGGTTGTCGCGGGTGTTTTTCGCCAGGTCTTCGAGCAGTTCCTCGGTCTTGGCGATCCACTGTTTTTCCCGCAGGCGATAGGCCGGACGATTCTGCAAACGCACCCGGGTGGCGACGCCCAGGGCGCCGAGGGACACCCGCGCGGCGCTGAAGACCTCGGCGTTACGGCTGCTGTCGCAGTCCAGCACCTCGCCGCTGGCGGTCACCAGTTGCAGGCCGCAGACCTGGGCCGAATAGGACTTGAAGCCGACCCCGGTGCCGTGGGTCGAGGTGGCGATGGCCCCGGCCAGGGTCTGGTAGTCGATGTCGGCCATGTTCGGCAGGGCCTGGCCGATCGCCTTGAGCGGCGCGCCCATGCGCGACATCGGCGTGCCGGCGGCGAACTCGGCCTGCAAGGTGGCGGCATCGTGGCTGAGCAGGCCGCTGAAAAAACTCAGCGACAGCAGCGTGCCGTCGGTGGGCACCAGGGCGCTGAAGGAATGCCCCGAGCCCACCGGGCGGATCTTGCCCGGGGTTTGGCGAATCACCTGCACCAGCTCGTCCAGGTCCTTGGGCGCCAGCCGCGCCAGGGGCAGGCAGCTTTGCGCGCCGGACCAGTTGCGCCAGGGAATCAGCCGTGGCGCCCGCGCCAGCTCGGCCAGCAGCGGGTTGCTGGCCAGGGCGCTGAACACTCCGGCTACCCCTGCGCGTTGCAGCAACTGACGTCGTGTGAGGTGCATGGTCATGCCTGTGTCCCTGTGCCGGGTTATTGGAGGTCTTGTGCGGACATGAAGCGGATCAGGGCGAGGAACTGCTCCTCGGAACACTGCATGCACAGGCCCATCGGCGGCATGCCGTTATAGCCATTGATACTGTGGTCCAGCAGGGTGTCGGCGCCTTGGGCGATGCGTGGCCGCCAGGCCTGGACATCGCCGGTCAGCGGCGCGCCGGACGCCGGGTTGGCGTGGCAGAGTTTGCAGCTGCTGTCGTAGATCCGCGCCAGCGCCGAATCGTCGGGCAGCTGCTGCACCGCGGTGGCCGATGGCGGCGCGGGCTGGTCGCCACAGGCAACCAGCAGCCCGCCGAGCGCCAGGCACAGCGCGACGCGCCCCAGGCGATACAGCCTGGCGATGGATAAAGACAGCAGCGAGGCAGTCGGCGCCGGCATGGTGTTCCTCTCTGGTGACGGTCGGGATCGACCCAGAGCCAACACTAAGGCAGGCGCCGCCACCGCCTGAGGGCATTGCGGGCCAGCGAGGGGGGCATCTGCGGCCAGCCCCGCGAGGGCGATGGGTTGGCGCAACCGCCGCTATGCGGCTATCGNNNNCTTGCTCGCGATGAGCGATAACGCGGTGTACCAGGCAAACCGCGTCGCCCTTATCGCGGGCAAGCCTCGCTCCTACAGAAGCAAAGCCTGTCTTTCCGCCGTTCGTTCAAGCGCCAGGCCGGCAACACCCCAAAGCCGCTCCGCCAATTGTTCAGCGCCGGTTGCAACAAAGGCTGTTTTTCCAAGGGAAAAAGCGGCTACTCTTGGCCCAAAGAACCACACCATCACAGCTCTGCTACACGACTTTCCGCCATTTTGGCCCAGCTTTTTGCTAAAGACCCGAGACATCAAGGCGTATACCCGTAGAAACAAGCCTTGAAGACCTGTCTCGCCCGTCAGTGCCGGCGCGCTATCCAGCCCGCCGGTGCATTGCCCATTGCCATTACGGAATAGAGTCATGACCACAGCCCATCTGTTGAACACCCTGTTTCCCGTCGCCGCCGACATCCCCGAGCAGTACCGCCTGGACGGTCAGGTCGAGCAACGCGAGTACCTGGTCGAGGGTCAGTTGAAGACCTGGAACGGGCCCCTGGCGCTGGTGCGCAGCCCGGTGTACCTGGCCACCGCCAATGGCGACGAGCAAGTGATTCTCGGCAGCACCCCGCTGCTCGACGCCGACACCGCGCTGACCGCCCTCGACGCCGCCGTGCGCGCCTATGACCGTGGCCAGGGCGCTTGGCCGACGATGCGCGTGGCCGAACGCATCCAGCACGTCGAAGCCTTCCTCGGGCGCATGCGCGAACAGCGCTCGGCGGTGGTCAAGCTGCTGATGTGGGAAATCGGCAAGAACCTCAAGGACTCGGAAAAAGAGTTCGACCGCACCTGCGACTACATCGTCGACACCATCAACGCCCTCAAGGAACTCGACCGCCGCTCCAGCCGCTTCGAGCTGGAACAGGACACCCTCGGCCAGATCCGCCGCGTGCCGCTGGGCGTGGCCCTGTGCATGGGCCCCTACAACTACCCGCTGAACGAGACCTTCACCACCCTGATCCCGGCGCTGATCATGGGCAACACCGTGGTGTTCAAGCCGGCCAAGTTCGGCGTGCTGCTGATCCGCCCGCTGCTGGAAGCCTTCCGCGACAGCTTCCCGGCCGGGGTGATCAACGTGATCTACGGCAGCGGCCGGGAAACCGTCAGCGCCCTGATGGCCAGCGGCAAGATCGATATCTTCGCCTTTATCGGCACCAACAAGGCCGCCAGCGACCTGAAGAAACTCCATCCCAAGCCGCACCGCCTGCGCGCCGCCCTGGGCCTGGACGCGAAAAACCCCGGCATTGTGCTGCCGGAGGTCGACCTGGATAACGCGGTCAACGAGGCGATCACCGGCTCGCTGTCGTTCAACGGCCAACGCTGCACCGCGCTGAAGATCCTCTTCGTCCACGAAACCCTGGTCGATGCCTTCATCGAGAAGTTCAACGCCAAGCTGCTCAGCCTCAAGCCGGGCATGCCGTGGGAACCGGGGGTGGCGCTGACGCCGCTGCCGGAGTCGGGCAAGGTCGATTACCTGCATGCCCTGGTGGCCGACGCCATCGACAAGGGCGCCAAGGTGGTCAACCCCGGCGGCGGCGAATCGCGGGCGTCGTTCTTCTACCCGGCGGTGCTGTACCCGGTGAACAGCCAGATGCGCGTGTACCAGGAAGAGCAGTTCGGGCCGGTGGTGCCGATCGTGCCGTATCGCGACCTGGAAACCGTGATCGACTACGTCCTGGAATCGGACTTCGGCCAGCAGCTGAGTATCTTCGGCACCCAACCGGCACAAGTCGGGCGGCTGGTGGACGCCTTCGCCAACCAGGTCGGGCGGATCAACCTCAACGCCCAGTGCCAGCGCGGCCCGGACACCTACCCGTTCAACGGGCGCAAGAACTCCGCCGAAGGCACGCTGTCTGTGCATGACGCGTTGCGCACCTTCTCGATCCGCACCCTGGTGGCCACCAAGTTCCAGGAGAGCAACAAGGAGTTGATCAGCGACATCATCCGTAACCGCGAGTCGAGCTTCCTGACCACCGATTACATTTTCTAGAAATGGAGAAGATCCCCTGGGCCTGCTGAACTCCTGGCGATCCTTGCGCCTGCCACCGCTGTTGCGTCGGTTCCTGCTCCCGGTACTGGACCCGTATCGGCGCTACCGCTACGCCAAGCTGATCCATGCGGTGCGTGTGGCCCTGGGGTTGCTGGCCACCATCGCGCTGACCACCGGCCTCAATCTGCCCCACGGCGAATGGGCGTCGGTGACCATGCTGGTGGTGATCGGCGGCTTGCAGCACCACGGCAATATCGGCAAGAAGGCCGCGGAACGGGCCATCGGCACCCTGATCGGCGCGGGCGTCGGCCTGGTGCTGGTGGTGCAGCAGGCTTACCTGGGCATGTCCTGGCTGACCTACCTGGGCATGTCGGTGGTGTGCGGGTATTTCTCCTATCACGCTATCGGCAAGGGCGGTTACACCGCGCTGCTGGCGGCGATCACCGTGTTCATCGTCGCCGGCCATGGCGACAACCACGTCAGCGATGGCCTGTGGCGCACGGTGGACATCCTGATCGGCATCGCCCTGGCCCTGGCCTTCTCCTTCGCCATTCCGCTGTATGCGGTGTATTCCTGGCGCTACAACCTGGCCAGCGCCTTGCGCGACTGCGCCACCCTTTACGGACGCATCATCGGCGGCCAGTCGGTGACCGACGATGAACACCTGAAGTTGCTCGGGCGCCTCAACAGCACCTTGCTGCAACTGCGCTCGCTGATGCCCTCGGTGTCCAAGGAAGTGCGGATCTCCATGACCGAACTGGACGCCATCCAGCGCAACCTGCGCATGTGCTTCAGCACCCTGGAAATCCTCGGCAATACCCGGCCGAACCTCAGCGACCCACAGGCCCGCGAGCAACTGCAACAGCTGCTCAAGCACGAGCACCGGCAGGTGCGCATCCAGCTGGTGGGCATGGCCCGCGCCCTGCAATCCGGCGCCACCAAACGCCTGGGACGGCCCCTGGAGGATAAGGCGTCCTCCGCCCTCGCCCCCTCGGTCGACAGCACGCTGGACGGCTACCGCCTGCTGACCCGGCAACTGGTGGCCAACCTCAACGAGATGCGCCAGCGCCTGGCGAAAAGCGCGGAGCACTGGAAGATCTGAGGGCCCCGCGCCCGCCGCCCAAGTAGCGCCCGCTAGAACAATTCGCTGAACGGAATAAACCGCGCCGGCTCACCGGCCCGCAAGGTGCTGCCCTCGAGGATCTCCACCAGCCCATCGGCCCAGGAAGCGCCCAGCAACACCCCGGAACTCTGGTTCGGATACAGCACGGCGCGGCCCTCCTCCAGCCTGGCCCGCAGGTACTCGCGGCGGCTGCCCGCTTTCGGCCAGTCGAAGCCGACGCTGACCGGGAAGCTCAATGGCATGACCTCCTCGACGCCCTGGATGCGCAACAGGTAAGGCCGGGCCAGCAGGCCAAAGGTCACCAGGGCCGAGGTCGGGTTGCCGGGCAGGCCGATCACCGGCACCCTGCCGAAGCGCCCCACGGTCAGCGGCTTGCCGGGTTTTATCGCGAGCTTCCAGAACACCAGGGTGGCGCACTCGCGCAACACCTGGCCGAGGCAATCGGCGTCGCCGGCGGACACGCCGCCGGTGGTCAGAATCAGGTCCGCGGCGCATTGCAACTGCTCCAGGCGCAGCCGGGTCTGTTGCGGCTGGTCGGGGAGAATCCCGGCATCGATCACCTCGCAACCCAGGGCACTCAGCCAGTGGCTGAGCAGGGTGCGATTGCTGTTGTAGATGCAGCCGGGGCGCAAGGGCGTGCCCGGCTCGGCCAGTTCATCGCCCGTGGACAGCAATGCCACCCGTGGCCGCCGCACCAGCGGCAGATGGGTACAGCCCTGGGCCGCGGCGATGGCCAGTTCGAAAGGCCCCAGGCGTTTGCCGGCGCGCAGCAGCACTTGCCCGGCGCGGTTCTCCTGGCCTTGGGCGCGGATATTCTGGCCGGCCCTCAGCGGCTGCTTGAAGCGAACGCGACCGTCATCAAGCAGCTCGACGTTCTCCTGCATCTCGATGCTGTTGGCGCCCGGGGGCAGCGGCGCGCCGGTGAAGATTCGCGCGCAGCTGCCCGGCAGCAATGGCTCCGGGGGCTGGCCGGCGAAAATGCGTTGCGACACCGCCAGCGGCTGCCCGTCCCAGCCATCGAGGTTCAAGGCATAACCGTCCATGGCGCTGTTCGGCCAGGGCGGCAGGTCCAGGGTCGCCACCAGGTCGCTGGCCAGCACCCGTTGCCGCGCCTCGCCCAGCGCCACCGGCTCGCTGTCCTGCAGGCGTTGCGCCTCGGCCATGGCCAGCAAGCGGGCGATGGCCTCCTCCACCGGCATCAGCGGTGACGGGCTCATCCGCGGGTCCCGCAGGCTTGCACCTGCTTGAGGTGCGGCACGAAATTGCACGGCCGATGGCGGGCGTCCAACTGCTCGGCAAGGATACCTTCCCACGCCGTTCGGCAAGCGCCGGTGGAGCCCGGCAGGCAGCACACCAGGGTGCCGTTGGACAGCCCGGCCAGGGCCCGGCTCTGCACGGTGGAGGTGCCGATATCGAGGATGGAGATCGCCCGGAACAGTTCGCCGAAACCGTCGATCCGCTTGTCCAGCAGGCAGCCCACCGCCTCGGGCGTGCTGTCGCGTCCGGTGAAGCCGGTGCCGCCGGTAATCAGCACCACCTGGATATTCTCATCGGCGATCCACAGGGCGACCTGGGCGCGGATCTTGTACAGGTCATCCTTGAGCAGGTTGCGCTCGCTCAGGGTGTGGCCGGCTTCCAGCAGGCGGCTGACGAGCAATTGCCCGGAGGTATCGGTGGCGTATTCGCGGGTATCGCTGACGGTCAGCACGGCAATATTCAGGGGGACAAACAATGCATCCGATTTCACACTCATGTCTTTCTCCGGCGGGCAGTCATAAAAACCATGGCCAGAGGCTAAAGCGCTGAAACCGTCAGTGTCTAATCACTCTGGCCGACCACTTTATCGAGCCCATCTATCAAGGATTTTTTCCCTGGAAAACGCGGGTCGGCGCTGGTGGAATCCACGGCCGATAGAGCCTTTTGATTGCCCATTCGATACTTCCGATTGGACTCGCAGGGGCGACAATGAGATCGTCCCGATACCCAACCAGCGTGCCTTGAACCATGACCCCGACCTGCCCTGCCTCCCCTTCGTCCATCCCCTGCTCGGTACTGCTGCTGGCCGGAGGCCGTGGCGCGCGCATGGGCGGGCGGGACAAGGGCCTGCTGCCCTGGCAGGGCAAGCCGCTGATCGCCCATGTGCAGGCGGCGGTCCGGCCCTTCAGCGACGACCTGATCATCTCCTGCAACCGCAACGCCGAGCAGTACCGGGTCTATGCCGACCAACTGGTGGAGGATTCGCAGAAGGATTTCCCGGGCCCGCTGGCGGGCGTGCTCGCCGGCCTGGCGGTGGCGCGTCATCCCTGGCTGCTGGTGTTCGCCTGCGACGCGCCGAAAATCGATGGCGCCCTGATCGGCGCCATGCTGGCGGCGCGCCCCGCCCCGGACTCGGTGCTGATGGTGCAACAGGCCGGCCACTGGCAACCCATGTTCAGCCTGATCCCCAAGGCCTTGCTGGCGAGCCTGCAACAAGACTGGGACGCCGGCGAACGCAGCCTGCAGCGGGCCTTGTCGAAGCACCGGCCGCAGGCCCTGGTCTGCGCCGAGGACGACCCGCGCCTGAGCAACTTCAATACCCCTGAACTACTTTTTTAACGGCGTGTTTTAACAGCGCTTTTTTAACAGCTCCGCGTGCCACCGAACGGGCGCACAGTCTTTTCCTCCAAAGGTCGGATCAGGATGTTCAGGCACTTCGTGCATCCTGGACAGCGACCTTCCCCCTGACATCCAACCCCTTCTTCAACAGGTGCCACCGTGGACATCAAACAACTCAAGTTCCTTATCGCCCTGGACCAGACCCGACACTTCGGCCAGGCCGCTGCGCGTTGCCACATTACCCAGCCCACCCTGTCCATGCGCTTGCGCAATCTGGAGGACGAGCTGGACCTGGTGCTGGTCAAGCGCGGCCAGCGTTTCGAAGGTTTCACCGAGGCCGGCGAACGGGTGCTGGCCTGGGCGCGGACCCTGCTCGCCGCCCATGACGGGCTGTTCGCCGAGGCCGCCGCGTGCCGTGGCCAACTGGTCGGCAGCCTGCGCCTGGGCCTGGTGCCGTTGAGCAGCTTCAACCCGATCGGCTACGTCCAGGGGCTGTCCCGGAGCTTCCCGGAACTCAAGTTCGCCCTGTCGTCCATGAGTTCGGACCAGATCATCGAAGGCCTGGGCAACAACCAGCTGGACCTGGGCGTGTGTTATCTGGACCACGTGAACCCGAACTACTTCGAGTTTTTCGAGATCGGCGAAACCCGTGTCGGCCTGCTGTACGACACCCGCCACTTCCATTTCGAAGGCAGCGAAATGAGCTGGGAAGAAGCCGCCGAGCTGCCCCTGGGGATGATCAGCAATGGCATGCACTACCGCAAATCCATCGACCTGAGTTTCCGCAGCCGCGGCCTCGACCCGCAGCCGATCCTCGAAAGCGATTCCACCTATCAGCTGTTCCAGGCCATCCACGAAGGCTTCTGCTGCTCGATCATGCCGCTGTCCAGCACCCTGGAAAATCCGATCGAGAACCTGGCGTTCATCAACCTGCCGGATGCCAGCGTGCTGGCGCCCCTGGGCCTGGTGATGCGCAAGACCGAACCGCGCTCGGCCATCGCCGAAAAGTGTTTTGCCGAAGCCAAGAAACTGTTTGCCGGACAAGAACCAACGGCCGACTAAAGGTGCTGCGCCGCATGGCGCCTCCCTGCCCTACCAGCGACTGGCGGCCAGTTGGTCGCTCTCCCGGCCATCCACCCAGCGCTCGCCAGATGGCGTCTGCTCTCTCTTCCAGAACGGCGCGCGGGTCTTCAGGTAGTCCATCAGGAAGGCACAGGCCTCGAAGGCCGCCTGCCGATGGGCGCTGGCGACGCCGACAAACACGATGGGTTCGGCCACCTGCAACAGCCCTACCCGATGCACGACCGTTACCCGTTGCAGCGGCCAGCGCTGATTGGCCTGGTCGAGGATGCGCTGCAACGAGCGTTCGGTCATGCCCGGGTAATGTTCGAGGAACAGGCTGCCGACCTGTTCCCCCAGGTTCAGGTCACGCACATAACCGACGAAGGTCACCACCGCGCCAATGCAGGGGTCCTCGCCGTGCACCTCGCGGTGCAGTCGATCGAGGTCGAGGGCCTTGGCCTGGACGTGCAGGGTCATGGCTCAGCCCCCGGTGACTTGCGGAAAAAACGCGATCTCGTCGAAGTCCTCGATGGGCGCGTCGAGGTTGCACAGGTCCTGGTTCAGCGCGCACATCAGGCTGTTTTCGCCGAGCACCGCCTGCCAGGTCTCGCCCCTGGCCATCAGCAATGCCCTCACATCGCCGACGCTGCGCAACGAATCATCCAGCGCGATCTTCTCGCCGCCGATACCGAGCTGCTCGCGATAACGGGCAAAGTAGTTGATCAGAATCATGCCGTGACTCCCGCTTCGAAGGTGCCGGATCGTCCGCCCTGTTTCTTCAGCAACTGGATGCTGTCGATAACCATGCCGCGGTCGACCGCCTTGCACATGTCGTAGATAGTCAGCGCGGCCACGCTGGCCGCGGTGAGGGCTTCCAGCTCGACACCGGTGCGGCCGTTCAGCCGGCAAGTGGCGACTATCCTGACGCTGTCGGGCTCGACGGCTTTCAGGTCGAGGTGAATCGAGCTGAGCATCAAGGGGTGGCACAGCGGAATGAGCTCATGGGTTTTCTTCGCCGCCATGATGCCCGCGATGCGCGCGACCGCGAACACGTCGCCCTTGGGGTGGCCGTTCTGCTGGATCATCTGCAAGGTGGCGGGCCGCATGCGCACCCAGGCCTGGGCCTGGGCTTCGCGGTCGGTGGGCTGCTTGTCGCTGACATCGACCATATTGGCCCGGCCTTCGACGTCCAGGTGAGTCAGGGTGGTGGAATCGTGGTTCATGGTTATCCTCGCAGCCGGCTGGCTGGGTTGAGTGCTTGATGTCGCCCGGGAAAGCCTGGGGCGAATGCGTGGACGCCGATCAGCTCAGCACGAAGTCCACCGGCTGCAGCACCGGCGGCAGCTGCGTCGCCCCCAGGGCATCCAGCACCTCGCGCTCGATGGTGCGCACCAGGGCATTGGTCGGCAGGTCGTTCTCGTCCCGGCCGAAGGGGTCTTCCAGCTCGTCGCCAATGGCATCCAGACCGAAGAACGTATAACTGACGATGGCCGTGAAGATCGGCGTCAGCCAGCCCAGGGGCTCAGCCATGGCAAAGGGCAGCAGGATGCAGAAGATGTAGCTGGTGCGGTGCAGCAACAGCGTGTAGGGAAAGGGCAATGGCGTGCCCTTGATCCGCTCGCAGATGGTCTGGGCGTTGGTCAGGCTGCTCAGGTGATTGGCCAGCAGCGTGTAGCGCCATTCGTTGATCGCCCCCGACTCGGCAAGCACCGAACACTGCTGGCCGACATGGCGTAGGATGCTGTCCGGCACGTTGGGCGCCTGGGCCGACGGCGACTGGCTCAGCCAGGTGCCCGCCGCGCTCAGTTCGTCTTCCTGGCGCAGCCTGGCGTTGAGCGCATGAGCGAAGCCGCAGAGGTCGCGCAGGATCTTGCCGCGCTGCCGCGGATCCTTGATCGCCTGGGTTTCGCGGATCATCGAGCGCACCTCCGTCACCAGCGTGCCCAGGGCTTTGCGCGCTTCATACCAGCGGTCGTAGCAGGCGTTGTTGCGAAAGCTCATGAAGATCGACAGCGACAGGCCCAACAGGGTGAAGGGCGTGGCGTTGACCCTGGAAAAATAGGCCGGGTACAGGGTCTCGATAAACACGATCACCGAGGCCAGGAGGGTCACCAGCAGGCTGCGCAGGGCGATGCGCTTGGCGATCGAGCCCTTGAGCGAAATCAGCACATTGATCAGGTTGGGTTTGGATCTGACGATCATCGCAAGACAGCCTTTTTGCAGAGAAAGAAACCGCGCGGATCAGCCGCCGGTCATGTTCATGAACCGCACCACTTGCACCTCGTCATTGAGTTCGAAGTTGTGGCGGTACGGCTTGATTTTCATCGCCTCGACAATGGCCCGCTCCAGGCGCTCCGGCTCGCCCGGATGGCTGCGCAGCACCTGCTTCAGGTCGACCGAATGCTCGTTGCCCAGGCACAGCAGCAGCCGGCCCTCGACGGTCAGCCGCACCCGGTTGCAGGTGGCGCAGAAGTTGTGGCTGTGGGGCGAGATGAACCCCAGGCGAATCTCCGGCGCCTCGGCCAGGCGCCAGTAACGCGACGGCCCCTGGGTCGATTCGGTGGAGTCGATCAGGGTGTAGCGCTCGGCGATGCGCTCGCGCACCTGGGCGCTGGAAAAGAACGCATCGGCGCGGCTGTGCTCGCTGATCACCCCCAGGGGCATCTCTTCGATAAAGGAGATGTCCAGCCCACGGTCGATGGCAAAACCCACCAGGTCGTTGATCTCGTGATCGTTGCGCCCTTTCATCACCACGCAGTTGAGCTTGGTGTGCTGGAAACCGGCGGCATTCGCCGCATCGATGCCAGCGATGACCTGGGCCAGGTCGCCGGTGCGGGTCAGCTCGCGAAAACGCCTGGCATCGAGGCTGTCGATGCTGATGTTCAGGCGCTTGAGCCCGGCCTCGAACAAGGGCGCCGCCAGCTTGCCCAACTGCGAGCCATTGGTGGTCATGCACAGCTCGCGCAGCCCCGGCAGCGCGGCGATGCGCCGGCACAGCTCGACGACTCCCGGGCGGATCAGCGGTTCGCCCCCGGTCAGGCGGATTTTCCGGGTGCCCAGGGCGACGAAACTGTGCGCCAGCTGATAGAGCTCCTCCAGGGTCAGGATGCGTTGCCGCGGCAGGAACTGCATGTCTTCGGCCATGCAATACACACAGCGAAAGTCGCAGCGGTCGGTCACCGACATCCGCAGATAGTCGACTCGCCTGGAAAAACCATCCCGCAGGATTCGATCTGACATTACCGCCTCCATCAACACTTCAGGCGTATCGACCCGAGGGCTGTTATTGGAAGGCCACCCTTATATATGGGGCCTTGTTGCGGCAAGACTAAGTTCAATTAAAAGCGCCGTCTAATCGCTATTAACAACCGGTTGATCAATAGGATCTATCAAGCGGAAAAGCGCCTGAAAGCACGTCATCTTAAACAAATAATCCATTGATTTATTTTGGTTTTTTCCTTGATAGAGGATCTCGATCATATGGTCATTAATAGCGATTAGACAGGCACTTCACGGCCAACATAGGCTTGCTCCCGTAGTACTTGAGCGGCACCCGTGAAGTGAATAAATGCGCATGAGTTGTAACTGGCTTCAAATAAAAACGCATTTAACCGCACAACAAAACAGTCATTAGGCACAGCCTACGTGCGATGTCCTGGAGAAGAACCATGAGCGAAGTTGAACGCTACAAACCCTACAAGGGAGCAGCCGCCGGTTGGGGCGCGCTGATTGCCGTGACCAGGAACTGGTTGGGCAGCGAAAACGCTTTCAAGAACATTCGCACCATGCTCAAGACCAACCAGAACGGCGGTTTCGACTGCCCGGGTTGCGCCTGGGGCGAATCGCCGGAAAACGGCATGGTCAAGTTCTGCGAGAACGGCGCCAAGGCAGTCAACTGGGAAGCCACCGGGCGCCTGGTCAATCCGGCCTTTTTCAATAAATACACGGTGTCGGCGCTGGCGGCGCAAAGCGACTACTGGCTCGAATACCAGGGCCGCCTGACCCACCCCATGCGTTACGACGCCAGCCTGGATCGCTACGTCGAAACCAGCTGGGACGATGCCTTCGCCCTGATCGCCAAGCACCTGAACGGGCTGGAGTCGCCCGACCAGGCCGAGTTCTACACCTCGGGCCGTGCCAGCAACGAGGCCGCCTACCTCTACCAGCTGTTCGTGCGCGCCTACGGCACCAACAACTTCCCCGACTGCTCGAACATGTGCCACGAGGCCAGCGGCCTGGGCATGGACGACAGCGTCGGCGTGGGCAAAGGCACGGTGACCTTCGATGACCTGGAGGAAGCCGACGCCATTTTTGTCATCGGCCAGAACCCTGGCACCAACCACCCACGGATGCTCGAACCGCTGCGCGAAGCGGTAAAGCGTGGCGCCCAGGTGATCTGTTTCAACCCGCTGAAAGAGCGCGGCCTGGAACGCTTCCAGCACCCGCAGCATCCGCTGGAAATGCTCACCAACGGCTCCGAGCCCACCTCCTCCGCCTACTTCCGCCCGGCCCTGGGCGGCGACATGGCGGCCATGCGCGGCATCGCCAAGTTCCTCTGGCAGTGGGAACGCGAAGCCCTGGCCAACAACGGCGAGGCGGTGTTCGACCGCGCCTTCATCGCCGAGCACACCTCGGGCCTGGACGCCTACCTGGCCGAGGTCGACGCCACCAGCTGGGAGCACATCCTCGAACAGTCCGGCCTGTCCCTGGAGGACATCGAACTGGCCGCCCGCATGTACCGCAAGGCCAAGCGGGTGATCATGTGCTGGGCCATGGGTGTGACCCAGCACACCCACTCGGTGCTGACCGTGCAGGAAGTGGTCAACGTGCAATTGCTGCGCGGCAATATCGGCCGTCCGGGCGCCGGGCTGTCGCCGGTGCGCGGCCACAGTAACGTGCAGGGCGACCGCACCATGGGCATCAACGAACTGGCCCCCGCCGAGTTGCTCGATGCCCTGGAGGCGCGTTTTGCCTTCAAGGCGCCGCGCAAGCACGGGCACAACACGGTGATGGCGATCGCCGCCATGGAAGCAGGTCGCGCCAAGGTGTTCATCGGCCTGGGGGGCAACTTCGCCCAGGCCACCCCCGACAGCCCGCGCACCCACGCGGCCCTGCGCAACTGCGAGCTGACCGTACACATCGCCACCAAGCTCAACCGCAGCCACCTGGTCACCGGTCGCGAGGCGCTGATCCTGCCGTGCCTGGGGCGCACCGATATCGACCTGCAAGCCCAGGGCCCGCAAGGCGTCACCGTGGAAGACACCTTCAGCATGGTGCACATTTCCCACGGCCAGCTGAAACCCAAGTCGCCGCTGATGCGTTCGGAACCGGCGATCATCGCCGGGATCGCCAACGCCACCCTGGGCAGCCACCCCATCGACTGGCTCTGGGTGATCGAGGACTACAGCCGGATCCGCAACCTGATCGCCGACACCATCCCCGGCTTCAAGGACTTCAATAAAAAGCTGCTGCACCCCGGTGGTTTCCACCTGGGCAACGACGCCGCCCAGCGCATCTGGAAAACCGCCACCGGCAAGGCCCAGTTCACCCCCGGCGTATTGCCGGAACACCTGGTGAGCAAGGGCGTGCGCGACCTGGAGGTGAAGCCGCAGCTGATCCTGCAGACCATGCGTTCCCACGACCAGTACAACACCACCCTGTATGGCCTGGACGATCGTTATCGCGGGGTCTACGGCATGCGCGACGTGGTGTTCGTCAACGAGCAGGACATTCGCCAGCTGGGCTACGAGCCGGGGCAGAAGGTCGACCTGATCTCGCTGTGGGGCGACGGTCGCGAGCGCCGGGTGAGCGGCTTCACCCTGATCGCCTACGACATTCCAGCCGGCCAGGCCGCCGCCTACTACCCGGAAACCAATCCTCTGGTGCCGCTGGAAAGCTACGGCGACCGCACCTTCACCCCGACCTCGAAGTTCATCGCGATCCGCCTTGAACCGGCGCCGGCCAGCAACCTGATCCAGTCCTCCGTCGATTGAACCTGCCCGGGGNCCCCGGCCCTTTCGAAACCTGCACTGCCGTTGACCGCGAGCCGCAAGGCTCACCGCGGTCGGCCGGGCTGTGCACAGCTATCGAGCCACTCTGAGGGTATCGTCATGTCAAACCTGGAAGCGCTCGACCTGGCGCGAATCCAATTCGCGTTCACGGTCTCGTTCCACATCATCTTTCCCGCCATCACCATCGGGCTGGCCAGCTTCCTGGCCGTGCTCGAAGGCCTCTGGCTGAAAAGCAATAATTCGGTCTACAAGGACCTGTACCACTTCTGGTCGAAAATCTTTGCCGTCAACTTCGGCATGGGGGTGGTCTCCGGGCTGGTCATGGCCTATGAGTTCGGCACCAACTGGAGCCGTTTCTCGGACTTTGCCGGGAGCATTACCGGGCCCCTGCTGACCTATGAGGTGCTGACCGCATTTTTCCTCGAGGCCGGTTTCCTCGGGGTGATGCTGTTCGGCTGGAACCGGGTCGGCCGTGGGCTGCACTTCTTCTCCACGGTCATGGTGGCCATCGGCACGCTGATCTCGACCTTCTGGATCCTCGCCTCCAACAGCTGGATGCAAACGCCGCAGGGCTTCTCCATCGTCGATGGGCGGATCGTGCCGATGGACTGGCTGGCCATAGTGTTCAACCCGTCGTTCCCCTTCCGCCTGGCGCACATGGCGATCGCCGCGTTCGTCGCCACCGCGTTTTTTGTCGGCTCATCGGCGGCCTGGCACCTGCTGCGCAAGAACGACACGCCGCAAGTGCGCAAGATGCTGTCGATGGCGATGTGGATGGCCTTGATCGTCGCGCCGATCCAGGCGGTGGTCGGGGATGCCCACGGCCTGAACACCCTGGAACATCAGCCGGCGAAAATCGCCGCCATCGAAGGCCACTGGGAAAACATCGGCAACCAACCGACGCCGCTGGTGCTGTTCGGCATCCCCGACATGGACGCCGAGAAGACCGGTTATGCGATCGAAGTGCCTTACCTCGGCAGCCTGATCCTGACCCACAGCCTGGACAAGCAGATCCCGGCGCTCAAGAGCTTCCCGAAAGAGGACCGGCCGAACGCGACCATCATCTTCTTCAGCTTCCGGATCATGGCCGGGCTGGGCATGTTGATGATCCTCACCGGGCTGCTCGGCCTGGTTCTGCGCCGCAACGACGCGCTGTACCGCAACCGGCTGTTCCTGCGCCTGGTGCTGTGCATGGGCCCGACCGGGCTGATCGCCATGCTGGCCGGCTGGATCACCACCGAGGTCGGCCGCCAGCCGTGGGTGGTGTACGGGCTGCAACGCACCGCCGACGCGGCGTCGAACCACTCGGTCAGCCAACTGAGCATCTCCCTGGCGCTGTTCGTGTTGATCTACTTCTCGGTATTCACCGTAGGCATCGCCTACATGATGAAGCTGGTCCGCAAGGGCCCGCAGCCCCATCACGATCATCCGCCACAAGGCGGCCCCGGCCAGGACCGCACGCCGCGCCGGCCGCTGTCCGCCGTTCCCGAGACCTTCGCGTCCGGCAACCCTGCCAACTGAACAAGGAGCTTGCCCATGGGCATTCAAGGTATAGATCTGTCGTTGATCTGGGGCGTGATCATCGCCTTCGGGGTGATGATGTACGTCATCATGGATGGCTTCGACCTGGGACTGGGTATCCTCTTCCCGCTGATCCCGGACGCGCAGGAGCGCGATGTGATGATGAACACCGTGGCGCCGGTCTGGGACGGTAACGAAACCTGGCTGATCCTCGGCGGCGCGGCGCTGTACGGGGCCTTCCCGCTGGCCTATTCGGTGACTCTGGAAGCCTTGTACCTGCCGCTGATCTTCATGCTGGCCGGCTTGATCTTCCGCGGCGTGGCCTTTGAGTTCCGCTTCAAGGCCAGCCCGGAAAAACGCCATATCTGGGACATGGCGTTCATCGGCGGCTCGCTGCTGGCGACCTTCTGCCAGGGCATAGTGATTGGCAGTTACATCGCCGGGATCCCGGTGGTCGATCGCCAGTTCGCCGGCGGCAATCTCGACTGGCTGGCGCCGTTCCCGCTGTTCTGCGGCCTGGGCCTGATCGTCGCCTACGCGCTACTGGGCAGCACCTGGCTGCTGGTCAAGACCGAAGGCATGCTGGAGTCGCGGATGCGCCACTACAGCCGGCCACTGGCGTTCGTGCTGATGGCGGTGGTCGCGGTGCTCTGCGTGTGGACGCCTGTGCTGCATCCGGAGATCGCCAGCCGCTGGTTCACCCACGCGCATATCCTGGTCTTCGGCGCTCTTGTAGTTCTCGCGCTGCTGGCGCTATTCGGGCTGCTGCGCACCTTGCGCCAGCATCACTCGCACTGGCCGTTCGTATTCACCCTGGCGCTGGTGTTCCTTGGCTACATCGGCCTGGCCTTCAGCATCTGGCCGAACATCGTGCCGCCTTCCATCAGCCTGTGGCAGGCCGCATCGCCCCCGTCCAGCCAGCTGTTCATCCTGATCGGCACCCTGTTCATCCTGCCGATCATCCTGATGTACACCTGCTGGAGCTACTACGTGTTCCGCGGCAAAGTGAGGATCGGCGATGGTTACCATTGACAGCGAAACCCTTCGCACCCCTGCCAGGTCGAGGCCGTTCTACCAGCAGGTGGCGCAGCTGAGCCTGCTGTTCCTTGGCGGGCTGGTCATGCTGGCCGCCGCCACCGCACTGATGATGGAGATGGCTTATGGAAGGCTCTGAGGTATCGAGCACTGAAGGTCCGGCTGCCCCCTGGTATCGGCGGCTGGCGTGGCTGGTGGGCATCTGGCTTGGCAGTGTGCTGGCCTTGGGTGCAGTGGCCAGCCTGCTGCGGCTGATGATGCAGATGGCCGGGATGAGCAGTCACTGATTGCTGGCCGCACCGGTGAAGGTCCGGCGCCTTTCCCGGTTTGTGGTTTCAATCTGCCAGATGCAACGAGCCCGCGAGGCCCTCACCTCGTGGGCTCGTTGCATCCGGGTCAGGGCTGGCGTTCGGCCAAGGCTTCCAGCAGATCGGCCGAAGGCACGAAGAACAGGCCACCGGTCACCGCCGTGCTGAAATCCAGCAAGCGGTCATAGTTGCCCGCCGGCCGACCGACAAACATGTTTTCCAGCATCTGCTCGATGGGTTCCGGCGAGCGCGCGTAGCCGATGAAATAGGTGCCGAACTCCCCCGCCCCCGGCCGGCCGAACGGCATGTTGTCGCGCAGGATCTTCACCTCTTCGCCATCCTTGGTGATGGTGGTCAAGGCACTGTGGGAAGAGGTCGGCTTGACTGCATCCTCGAGCTCGATATCAGCCAGTTTGGTACGCCCGATCACCCGCTCCTGCGCCTCGACCGACAGCTCGTTCCAGGCGTTCATGTTGTGCAGGTACTTCTGCACCAGCACATAACTGCCGCCGCTGAAGGCCGGATCTTCATCACCGATCAGGGTGAACTCGATTGCCTTGCGCCCGACCGGATTTTCCGTGCCATCGACAAAACCTATGATGCTGCGCATGTCGAAATAGCGGAAACCCTGCACCTCATCGACCACCACGACCGCATCGCCCAGCGCCGCGATCAGTTGCGTCGCCAGCTCGAAGCACAGGTCCATCTGGTCCGCGCGAATGTGCAGCAGGATATCGCCGGGAGTCGCCATGGCCCGACGCTCTTGCGGACCGAACTCACGGAAGGCATGCAGGGAAGCCGGGCGCGGGCCGCCGAAAAGCCGGTCCCAGGCCGCTGAACCAAAGCCGCAGACGCACGACAGGTTCCCCGCGGGCACCCGCTTGCCGACCGAACGGGTGAGGCCCGCCACGTCTTCGCACCAGCCCCGCACCTTGGCGGCCGCCTCATTGCCGGGGGCCAGGGTGGCGACGATAAAAATCGCGCTGCGGGTAATAGGGTTGCAGACGGATTGCGGTTCAGGACTGGCGTCGGATATCGGCATGTTCTGTACTCGGCGAAACGGGATGGAAGAACCGCAGAGTAGCAAACAATCGCTCAGTCACAGCGTCTGCTTGGTCCCATGCGCTTATTGCGCCGCCACCCGACGGCGCAACCCCAGGCCCCAGCCCTGCTGCATGCCGGCCGCCGCCAGCAGGATGGCGATCACGCCGATCCATTGCAGCAATTCCAGGCGATGGCCGAAGGCGAACCAGTCGACGAAGATCGCCGCGATCGGGTAGATGAATGACAGCGCACCGGTCAGCGCGGTCGGCAGTTTCTGGATAGCACCGTACAACAGCACGTACATCACCCCGGTGTGCACGATGCCCAGGGTCAGCAGGCTGGCCCAGGCACCCGGCGCCGCGGGCAGCGCGGAAAGATTGGCCCAGGGCGCCAGCAGCAACACCCCGGTGCAGACCTGGATCAGCGCGATCAGGTGCGGCGGCGTGCCAGTCAGGCGCTTGATCAGCAGCGCGGCGAAGGCATACAGCAGGGCCGCCCCCAGCGCCAGGGCGATCCCCAGCAGATAGTCGTTGCCCCCCGCCCCCTGCTCGCCATGGGCACTGACGATCGCCAGCATCCCGGCAAAGGAAATGCTCAGCCAGAACAGTTTCTGCGCGGTGATTTTCTCGCCGAGGAACAGCGCCGCCAGCCCCACCAGCATGAACGGCTGGACGTTGTAGACCGCGGTGCCGATGGCGATCGAGGCCCGGGAATAGGAGGCGAACAGCAGCACCCAGTTGCCGACGATGGCGACACCACTGAGCACAGCAAGGAGAAAGGTGGTGCGCGTCAGGATGCCGGGGCGCAGAAAACCGAAGCCGGCACAGATCAGCAGCAGGGTCGCGGCGCCGAACACGCAGCGCCAGAACACCACGTCCAGCACCGGCTGCCCGGACACCAGCACGAACCAGCCGATGGTCCCGGAAATCAGCATGGCGGCGGTCATTTCCAGTGAGCCGCGGCGTAACAATTTGTCCATGATCATTCTCCTCAACAAGTGCCAAAAGTATGACAATCGGCTCCTGCCCCGCTCAAGACTCAACGGCAGGCTAAAATCGGCTTACACCTTTTTTATCAAGGTATTTCTTAGGTTTTACCTAATGAGGCTGACATGATCGACGAAATTGACCAGGCGCTGATCAGTGCCCTGATGGAAGACTCGCGCCGTTCGCTCAAGGCCCTGGCGCAGATCAGCGGGCTGTCCTCGCCCAGCGTCGCCGAACGCCTGCGACGCCTGGAAGAACGCGGCGTACTCAAGGCCTATACCGTCGAAGTCGACCCGAGGTTCTTCGGCTATCAATTGCAGGCCATCGTGCGCATCCGGCCGCTGCCGGGGAAACTCCAGGAAGTCGAACGACAGATCCTGGCCATCCCCGAGTTCACCGAGTGCGACAAGGTCACAGGCGAAGACTGCTTTATCGCCCGCCTGCATGTGCGCGACATGGAGCAACTGGACAGTCTGCTCGACCACCTCAACAGCTGCGCGGAAACCAACACCGCGATCGTCAAGAAAAGCCCGGTGAAACGGCGATTGCCGCCGATGGCGTAATGCCTGAGCTCACAAACCGCGCTTGCCCCTGGCGTCCAAAAAACTGGCTAGACTCAAGGCCTCATCGACGAAGGATTCGCACCGTGAAAACCCCTTTTCTGTTACTGGCGGCATTGATGCTCTCAGGTTGTGGAACCATCGATACCGTCTTCAGGGAGGATGCGGTGGCCAGCCAGAAACTCAAGGAACGAAAATCCTACTGCGGTGGAGTCCCGCGTATCTACAGTGGCGTGACTTATGACTTCTGCAGCATGCACGCCCCGGTGCCAGAGAACGGAAGAATTCCCACCGGCCCGGCCTCGACCCAGGCCATCCTGCTCGACATGGCCGTTTCAGGCGTGCTCGACACCTTGCTGTTGCCCTACACCATCTATCAGCAACAAACCGACGGCAGCCTGATCATTGCCGAATAACGCCTCTGGATAGCAGCAAAGTCTGCGGGCCCTGCCACGTCCCGGCTTGACCCTGGCCGGACGACCGGATCGCAGACAACAAAAAGCCCGCCGAAGCGGGCTTTTTTGTTTCAAGGCTGGCGATCAGTCGTCGCGGCCCATGATGCCGAACAGCTGCAACAGGCTGACGAACAGGTTGTAGATCGATACATACAGGCTGATGGTCGCCATGATGTAGTTACGCTCGCCGCCATGGATGATGGCGCTGGTCTGGTACAGGATGCACACCGAGGAGAACAGCACGAAGCCGGCGCTGATCGCCAGTTGCAGGCCGCTGATCTGGAAGAACAGGCTGGCCAGGGTTGCACCCAGCAGGACAAAGAAACCGGCGGTGATGAAACCACCGAGGAAGCTCATGTCCTTGCGGGAGATCAGCACGTAGGCCGACAGGCCGCCGAAGACCAGGGCGGTCATCGCAAAGGCCGAGCTGACCACTTCCGCACCGCCCTGCATGCCCAGGTAACGGTTGAGGATCGGGCCGAGCAGGAAGCCCATGAAACCGGTCAGGGCAAACGCCGACACCAGGCCCCAGGCCGAATCACGGAGTTTGTTGGTGAGGAAGAACAGACCGTAGAAACCGATCAGCACCACGAAGATGTTCGGATAGCCGACCCGCATCTGCTGGGCCACGTAAGCCATCACGCCACTGAAGGCGAGAGTGAGAGCGAGTAGGCCGTAGGTGTTGCGCAGGACGCGGCTAACTTCTAGCTGCTCGGCCTGCACGCTGTTATTAACTGCGTAATCCTGTTCGCGCATGGCGACACTCCTGTTGGTTTGAAACGTTCAGTGGCAAAGATCATAACAGACGCTCTGCAACAAGCCATGCGCAGAGTTTGACAGTGTGTTTCATTCAGGTATTATGGCGCCCGCAACAAAAACGGAGGTGTGGCCGAGTGGTTTAAGGCAACGGTCTTGAAAACCGTCGACTGTAACAGGTCCATGAGTTCGAATCCCATCGCCTCCGCCATATTCGTCACGCTAAAGCCCCGATTATTCGGGGCTTTTTCGTTTCTGGCGGACAAGCTTGCGGCCGCCTCGACAAGCCGTCGCTTCCGCCTGTTTTCGGACGCGCCCTGAAAGTAGGCGCTCGCGATTGAATTCTGTACGCCCCGGCAAATCCCCGACCCAATCGGCGTCATGCCAATGACGCATGCTTCGCCCCCATCCTCCGGCGTTCTGCCGACCGAGCACATTCCCCCTTCCCCCTACATCTCGTCGCCTCAAATCGCATGCCGGGCAAACCTCGATTACTGCATATTCAAACAGCATTAGTATATGAGGCAGTACCAATACATCGATGACTACTGCGATGCCCCCGAGTTTTTTCTAACAACAGTCTACATAAATTATAAATATAGCCCCTATAAACCCAGCACCGCCCCCTCAGCCGAAATACAACACTTAAGAGAAACGACTTAAACCATAACCCATAACAAACTTAATAGATAAAACACAAAAGCAATCTCGCAAACAGTAGAACTACACCCCCTCCTAAAGCATTAGCTCCTACCTATCAACTCATCAGCAAATTTAAGATTTGTCTGATGCCCATATCAGCCCTGCAAGGTTATTATACTTTTAACTTCCAGCTAAAAAGACTGAGACGACTCGAACCACACCATAATGAAATTGATCATCGTCATTTTTCTTAACACCCCGAGAACCTCATGAAAAACCATTTCCTTATCAACTTGGCGATTACCGGAATTCTATTGCTGTGTTCTGGACCCTCCAAGGCAGGCATAACACTGGACGGAACGAGGGCCATACTTGTCGGCCCTAAGCAGGAAACGTCCATCCTGGTGATAAACCAGGAATCGGAACACATCATGATCCAATCCTGGGTCGACTCCTTTAATGCAAATGCTGAAAAGGACATACCTTTTGCCATCACCCCTTCCCTGAATCGCGTGGACGGGAACCAGCGGATGTTGTTGCGTATTTTCTATTATGGCCAGGGGCTACCGACTGATAGAGAGTCGGTGTTCCGCTTGAACGTGCAGGAAGTACCTCGAAAGAGCAAAAGTGAAAACTCACTACAGATTGCCGTGCGCCAGCGCATCAAGCTTTTCTACCGGCCGGCAAACTTGAAAGGCAGCGCTGACGAGGCCCCGGCAGCATTGCTGTGGCGCGTGACTTCCAAAGACGGAAAACCCGGTTTGGAAGTCCGGAATGACTCGGCGTTTCACGTCTCTCTCGGCACGGTAAATATCAAGGATGGCTCAAGCAGCTATCCAATTCCTGCGGAAATGATCCCACCCTATACAAGCCAGTCATTTGCAATCGCAGGAGCTTCTTCGACGCCAGGTGGAACAGCCAAGGTCGAGTTCGAAAGCATCAATGACCTTGGTGAGACCGTTCTTCACTCAAGTAAGGTCGCCAACTGAAATCAGCTCTAAAGCAGAGCCAGCCGAATATCGGCCATAACCTGCAGCAAGAACTCCGACACCATTATGTACAGCACCATATAGATAAGGTGAAACATGCCTGGATAATTCTATACAGTGGTAACGCCAGGTAATTTGCAAACAAGCCATTTGCGAACTCGCTCAAGAGAGAACATGCAGTGAAGTCCACAACAGATAAAACATTGCACACCGTAGTCGCACGGTGCTTATCTGCAATAGTATTCACGATTATCGTCGCATCACCTTCCGCGAGGGCCGCCCATTTTTATGTAACTGCATTCGGGCATGGTACGTTATCAATTCCAGAAAACTCGGCCAGCGGAAAAATACTAGCCCGGGAGTACATTACGCCGATGCAAGCCTGCGGCCAGAATGAGTGTTATTTCAAGTATTTAAATAATTACGAACTCGGTCTGTACAATGCCACCGGCCCGAGATTACAGACGAACGTTCCGGGCATATCGACTCGTATGCTGATCAATGGACAAGCATACGAAGGACAGACGTTTAAGCCACCGATCAAGTTCAGCCAGCCGCTTGAGGTGCAGCTGCTCAGCAATGGTCAACCAAATTCAGGTGGCTCTCTTGCTGGCTCGCTGATAAGTCCGACCTATTTCCGTTTTCAGATGAACGACACATACCTCAGCATCCGCATGGAGGCAAAAATCACGCCAATCTCTGGTACTTGCTCGGTGCAGAACCAGACCGTGACATTGCCTAAAACAGCGTTGGGCGGATTAGGCCAGGTCGGTTCGACAGCCGGCGCCAAGAATTTCCAGATTCAGATCAACAACTGTCCGAAGGGGTACAACCGAATTGGTTATACCCTTGAACCGGTCGGCGGAGTCATCGAAAACACTCCGGGCGTATTACCCCTTACTGCCGGCTCGACCGCGCATGGCGTGAAGATCCAGATCATGGACGATAAGGGCAGACCGGCAACAATGGGAACCTCGGTAACCGTGGACGCTTACAACAAGGAGACCGGTGGTTCGTATGCGATTCCCATGCAGGCGTCCTACATCAGGACGGATGCCACCGCCACACCGGGAACGGTAAACGGGGCGTTGAACGTGCTGATGGACTATCGGTGATCCCTCATGGCTGCCAAGCTTGCGGCACAACGCAGCCATGGGAAACATCATCAGCCGAAATATAATACTTAAATAAACTATAACCCCATGGAGCCTTATGGCTGAAGGAACCTAACGACTCCCACACTACGAACTTAATAGACAAAACACCAAAACAATCTCCTGAGCAGTAGAACCGCGTCCCTCCTAAAGCATTAGCACCTACCTGTCAGTTCATCAGCAAATTTAAGATTTGCCTTATACCCATACATATTTCAAGCCTATTACACTTTAACCCTCCAGCCAAAAAGACTGAGGCGAATCGACAAATCGAATTACAACCATAATTAAATTGATAATCGTCAATTTTCTTAACGCGCCATACGGTGGTAGCGCCAGGTGATTTGCAGACAATCAATTTGCAAGCTCGCTCAAGAGAGAATACACAATGAAGTCCACAACAAACAAAACGACGCGCACTGTAGCCGCACGGTGCGTATCTGCAATAGTATTCACGATTATCGTCGCATCACCCTCCGCGAGGGCGGCTAGTATAGTTGCATTCGGGCAGCAGATATCAATTCCAGAAAACTCGGCCAGCGGGAGAATACTCGCCCGGGAGTACATTACGCCGATGCAGGCCTGTGGCCGGAACGAGTGTTATCTCAATTATTTAGCCAACTACCCATACGGTGGTCCCACGGGCACCGGGCCGATAATACCGACGAAGGTTTCGGGCATATCGAGTCGTGTGCTGATCAATGGACAAGGGTATCAATCACAGAATTTTAATCCAGCGATCAAGTTCAGCCAGCCGCTTGAGGTGCAGTTGCTCAGCGATGGTCGACCAAATTTAGGTGGCTCTCTTGCGGGTAGCGTGGGGTCAAGTCTGTACTATTACTGGGTTCGGTTTAACGGCAACGACCTCTACATCTACCTGAATGGAACAATCACGCCAATCCCCGGCACTTGTTCGGTGCAGAACCAGACCGTGACATTGCCTACAGAACAGTTGAACAAATTAGACCGGATCGGTGCGACAGCCGGCGCCAAGAGTTTCCAGATTCAGATCAACAAATGTCCGAAGGGGTACAACCGAATTGGCTATACGCTTGAACCGGTCGGCGGAGTCATCGAAAACACGCCGGGCGTATTACCCCTTACTGCCGGCTCGACCGCGCATGGCGTGAAGATCAAGATCATGGACGATAAGGGCAAACCGGCAACAATGGGAACCTCGGTAACCGTGGACGCTTACAACAAGGCAACCGGTGGTTCATATGCAATTCCCATGCAGGCGTCCTACATCAGGACGGATGCCACCGCCACACCGGGAACGGTAAACGGGGCGTTGAACGTGCTGATGGACTATCGGTGATCCTTCATGGCTGCCAATCCTGCAGCACAACGCAGCCATGGGAAACAGGGTTTCGAGTTGATAAAGCCAATCGACATGACATTGTAGGGCCGCTCGCACACCGACATCGTTATCTGTCAAAAGCAACGGTGCCTGGCTCCTCGGACAGTTGGCAAGCAGTAGTGGAAATCTACGCGCCTATCAAGGGCAAGCCGCACATCACCCAGATCCACCGGATCTAAGTACGTTTCAAAAGCATCGGGCCACGCACAAGTTGCGGGACTCGATGCTTTATCACAGCTCTCTCCTTCCAGGCTCTCGCCCCCAAGTACTACAGGCTAAAGCCTTGATTATTTTGAGCTTTTTCGTTTCTGGCTCAGGCAAGGAACTGCATGCCAAGGCAATGCCGTTACAGAACTTTCCGACTGGCCCCTCCTCCGGAACACAATCCCCTCACTTGCTGCCAGTGCGCGACCACCCATCATCCATGGCGCCCGCTGTATTGACGACTATCAGCGCCACGACACAGGCAAACAACGCGAACACGGCAAACACCCCCATCACATGCAAGTAAGGCAGTGCGTTATTCCACGCCCGAGCCACCCCCAGGAATGCGGCAAACAACCAGCTACTCATGGAGAGCGCGCCCAAGAGAGCAAGGCGAGTGCGGTCGGAGTTGGATAACGAGGCAAAGGGGGCCTTCTGCAGCAGCGGGAAACCGATCCGGTGCAACAAGGCGCCGTTGAGGCTAAGCAGCGCGACGACACTGGCCTTAGCCCAGAGCTTTTGATTGAGCAGGTACCCACTGCCCTCATAGAGGTAGCCCTGGAGCACCAGCAGCAAGCCACTTCCCCAAAGAGCCAATAGCGCGAGCATGACGATCTTTTGAGTCTCGTCGAGGTACTCACGCTGCACCTGGTTCAGCACTTCCTTGCGCCAGCTCCAGAGCTTTTGATCAGCCTGTAACACCCTCCCCAGAGCAATACAGGTGGCAATCAGATGACCATACACGAGTAGCATTTTGAGCATTACCTTGACCTTATTCTTATGTGGGCAATGCACTCCCTCGCACCCTTGATTTGAAACTAAATGATACACATTAATATTTGTATCAAACAAGTTACCTACCCAGCCATCCATCCGGATCTGGAGTCGCCTGCCCTCTCGCACAGTCTTCGCGTCATAAGCCATCCCCGGGCCGACGGCATACATTGGCCCTTGAGCGTTGGCTTGTATCTGTATCGAAAAGGCCTGAGGGTCGACCAAGCCATCGGTACCGCCGAGCACCGCCACCATCATGGGTACAACGGCCGGCAGCCCTCCTGGCCCTATGCAAGGAGGAGAAAGCAAAGAGCCCGGCACTATGGCCGGGCTCTGGTTATTTTCTGGATTCCATCATCTTGTCGGCGAGAGTTTTGGCTCTTGCGATCAACAGGTTCTGCCTGTCTTCGTGAGTGGCCTCTCCTACGATCGGTGCCGTCAGGTTGCTTTCCGCAATCAACGCAGCGCAGAAGTACTGATCCCAGACTCTTTGTTCCGACGCCTGTTTGCTTACTTGGTCGGCGATCATATGCGGCTCCTTTTGGCGAGGTAGCACCGCTATTTTACGCCTTAACGCTATCGGCCCCCGCCATAGCGGATAGTCGGCAAATGCTTGGGTGCCCGGCCGGGGCGCTCAAACGCACGGCGCTGATTCGTAGCTACTTCATTCCGATCTCTTCCGCGAAACGAAGCAGGTATCCGTCAGGGTCCAGGACCAGGAAATTCCTCTGGCCAAACTGCCGATCGTTGCTGCGGTACCAATGCTCTTCGACAGGCCTCCTGATCGGCCAGCCCGCCTTTTCAAGCGCGCAAACCAGAGCCTGTGCATTCGGACACTCGATGGAAAGATTCATGCCTCGGCCGTAGGGAGGCTCCAGGGGCCCCACGCGCCAGGGCGAATCGTCATGCCAGTCCTGCTCCAGCATGATCTGGCTGCTGCCAAAGGAGAGAAAGGCAAACTTGTCTTCGGGGCGGTCGTACTCGACCCTGAAACCCAGCACATCACAATAGAAATACAGACTCTGCTGCAAGTCCGAAACGATCAGTTCCGGCACCAGGGCGTTCAACTTGAACATGCTCTTGCATCCATTCAGTTCCTTGGCCGGCCAATTTACCCTGGTTCTCAGTCATTGCCGGCTTATT
The DNA here is from genome assembly GCF_052044735.1 of Pseudomonas sp. 22526. Taxonomy (NCBI): domain Bacteria; kingdom Pseudomonadati; phylum Pseudomonadota; class Gammaproteobacteria; order Pseudomonadales; family Pseudomonadaceae; genus Pseudomonas; species Pseudomonas sp. 22526. Next base: position 14,010 of record NZ_JBQENK010000013.1, on the reverse strand, counting down.
TAGCACGCGGCATTACCTGTCATTGAACCTTCTGCCCGTTGCCAATCTTCTTGGCCCTGTCGATCCCCCACTCAAACGCATCTTCCATGTCCAGGCCATCCGGGGCCAGGTCATTGTCTTCGAGAATAACGCTGCCATCCGGCTTGTAGATGCCGATGAACATCTTGAGCGAGCCATCTCTGAGGATCTCTGATCGCACCTTGATCTGGCACCCATTTGAAAGGGTTTCACTGTAATTCAAATGACGCTCAGTCATGGCCGCATCCCTCAGTAGATGAAGTTCGAGTAAGGCACAGCCCATTGATTCACGCCAGTCAAGGGCCCCCACCAATGGTTAGAGACGATATGCCAGATTTTCCGAAGGCAAAAAAAGCCCCGCACAGTGGCGAGGTCGATCTTCTATCTGTCAGCGCTTCAGCCGGCAGGTTTCAGTGGCGCCGGGGCCGCCATGACATAGCGGGACATCAGGTAGGCCACCAGCCCGCCCAGCGCCGCGCCCGCCGCATCCGCCAGAAACAGCGCCAGTTGCGAAGCCGAATGCTGGTAGACCCTGCACATCGCCACCCAGGCATTTTCCATGAAGTCGGAAGCCCAATCCCAACCGCAGGGGTAGACCATCAGGAAAGCCAGCCCGGCGAGGGTTATCCATCCGGACAATCTGGACGGGGCCTGCGAAAGGACGAACCGGGCCAGCTGGCAGATACCGACAAAGAGCCAGGCCGCCAGCATGCTTCTCATGAATTGATCGAATAACTCGAAAAAGGCCATGGCAACCTACGCCGAAAAATCACCGAGCGATGATAGCCATTCGCGTCGCCATAAAAAACCCGGCGCAATGGCCGGGTTTTCATCAATCGTGTAGCGGTGCCTGCGGGTGGCCCCGCGAGTCCGATCCTGCGCCGAGCCCCTTTATCGGGCCGCAGTCTGACAGGTTCCTGCGCCCTCCTCCCCCGCTCCACCTGCAACCTGGACCAGGGCTTCCAGCAAGGCTTCGGTGTGATTGATCGATTCCCGGATCTCATCGAAGGCATCCTCCAGATCGCGCACCTTCGCTGTCGCCGAAGCGCCGCACAAGGCTTCCTGGATCTGGAACTCATCCTGCTTGAATTGCAGGACATTGGCCCGCAGGCCTTCGATACGAAGGGACAGCTGCGAGATGTGGTGGCGGCGACGCTGAACCATTTCGGTTCTCCTTTATGGCCCTCTTACTTATTCAGATCGTCGCGCGCCGACGGATGTTCAGCGATTCCTGACCAAAGGCACAGCGCTCCATGCCAATGGCCAGACCCTCAAAGCTTGCTGTCCAGCGCCACCACCAAGGCCGCGTCCCGTCCGTAGATGTCCGGGGCATAGGACAGCTGACCATGGCTGTCGGCTTGCGCCGTCCAGTAGGTGAGCAGGATAGGTACCGGCGTCGACAGCCTGAACTCATGGGTGAGCCCGGTGCTCAGCAACTCGTCGGTACGCACCCGCTCCGCCGGGCTCACCAGCAGATCGCGCAGCTGCAACGCATGCTCGACCCGCACGCAGCCCGAACTGAAGGCCCTCGGCCCCTTGTTGAACAGCGCCTGGCTGGGCGTGTCGTGCAGATACACCGAGAACGGGTTGGGGAACCGGATCGCCATCTGCCCCAGCGGGTTTCTCGGCCCGGCGTCCTGGCGCAGGAGGATATTGCCGGGGTTGTCCCAGTCGATATCTTCCACCGCCAGGGGATGCCCCTCGCTATCGAGCACCTGCAGGTTCTGCCGATTGAGGAAGGACTGGTCACGGCGAATTTCCGGCAACTTGTCTTCGCGGAAAATGGTCGGCGGCACTGTCCAGGTCGGGTTCAGGGTCAGGCGCGTGACCTGGGATTTCAGCAAGGGCGTCTGGCGCTCGGCACGCCCCACCTGGGTCCGGGTCTGCCACACCGGCACCCCGCCCTGATAGACGATCAACTGCGCCGCGGCCAGGTTGACCAGCAGGCTGTTGGGCTCCAGGTCCTGCGCCAGCCAGCGAAAGCGTTCGAGGTTGATGCGCAGCTGTTCGCGGCGCATCTGCGGGCTGATGTTCAGTTCATTCAAGGTCCCCGCACCGATCACCCCGTCGGCTTGCAGCGAATGGCTGAGCTGGAAGCTTTTCACCGCACTCACCAGGTCGCTGCTGTAAAGGGTGTCGCCCTCGTTGGCGAGAGTGCTCAGGTACCCCTCCTTGAACAGCCGTTGCGCCAGTTCCGGCACCCGCGCGTCCTGCATCTGCGGACGTAGCAGCGGCCCGCTGGGAAGCGGCTGCCAATGGGGCAATGCCAGCTGGCGCTGCTGGGCATACAGCTGGCGCAGGTTCTGATATTGCTCGAGGCTCGGCCGTGCCAGCGCGAAGGCCGCCGGGATGTCCTGCAGGCCGGGCCCGGCGATGGCGAGCACCTGCGCCTGGCGATCCAGCTGCAAGGGATGGGCGTGCCACATCGGTTCGAAACGGGCCTGCGACAGACGGCCGTAATGCAGGTCATGCAGGGCTTGCAGGTAATGCTGGCTGAAGCTCAGGTCGGCGCACAGCGCGTCGCCCGCGAGCGCACTGGCCGGTGAACGGTAGTCGGCCGGGTCCAGGCCATCGTCGGCCAGTTGCTGCAACTGTGCCTGCAACGTCTCCAAACGCGTGCCGGATGACCAGAGCAGCTGGTCACCCTGCTGTTGGTAAAAGGCCTGTAACAGACTCTGGGCGGGGATATCCAGATGCGCCGCCAACCCCGGACAGGCAGCGGACAATCGAGTGAATACCAGTTGCACAGGGTTTTCATGATCGACCAGTACATCCTGAGCAGTCGCGACCAACGGCGCAGCGAGCAGGAAAAGGCTCAAGTAACATGCGTGTTTTTTGAACAACTGCTTTACTCCAATCATGGCCATCATTGTGATGGTCAACCTCGGCAGTGGCTGCGAAAAATCGTCCAACCACCGGTAACCAGAACTGCCAGGAGAGCGACAGGACGTCAGGAGCCAAAGCGACTGTGGGGACACTCTAGAATGCCGACCTTCCTGCGCCGACTCTGTCTGGCAATCACCACCCTAGGCGCGATCTGCAGCCCCGCGCTCGCCGCCAACAACCCGACTCCGCTGCTTTACAACAGCCTCGCCCACGCCGCTCCAGAACTCAATCCCCAAGTGCTGAAAAGTGCCCTGAGCGCCATGCAATGCGCAGTCAACAGTGGCGCCAGAAAGGCCCGGCACCTGGCGGTCATCGACTATTCGCAGCCGTCCACCGCCCGCCGCCTGTGGATCTTCGATTTGAATAAAAGAACCCTGGTGCTACGCGACCTGGTCGCCCACGGGCAGAAATCCGGGGAAAACTTCGCCACCCAGTTTTCCAATCGCATGGGCAGTTTCCAGTCCAGCCTCGGCCTGTTCCGCACCCAGGAAAGTTATGAAGGCAGCCACGGTTATTCGCTGCGCATGGACGGCCTGGAGCCGGGCTTCAACGACCTCGCCCGCGACCGGGACATCGTGATTCACGCAGCCGATTATGTGAGCCCCCTGTGGAGCCAGCGCCAAGGGCGCATCGGCCGCAGCCTGGGTTGCCCGGCCGTGCGCCCGCAGGTGGCGCGCCAGGTGATCGATCGCCTCAAGGACGGCCAGTTCATGTTTTCCTGGTACCCCGACCAGCGGTGGCTGAAATCCTCGCCCTACCTCAACTGCCAGCCACGCCAGGTGGCCAGCATTGTCGGCGGCGGTTAGGCCGGGCCCCTCAACCGGCGGCTGAGGCCGCCGCTTTCGCCTCTTCGGGTACTTTGACGAAGACGCTGTAATTCGCCCCTTCCATCACTTCGAAGGCGATGAGCTTTTCCACCAGCGGACGGCTCAGCACCTTGCCGGCATTGAGCAGCAGCATGCCGTTGTCGGCATTCAGGTTGCGCGCCAGGGTCATGCCGGCAGCCAAGTCTCGAGTGGCCAGGACCTTGACCCTCGGGTCGTTCAGGGTGTCATCGCTGAGGAACACCGCGCAGACCCCGACGAAATCCTCCACCAGCCCGGGGTCGTAGACTTTACCGGCGTACTTGCGAATGAACAGCAGCGCTTCAGTGCTGCTCATCTGCCGTTCGAGTATCAGCCCGCGCTGCAGCTCGATGAAATCCACCGCCAGCTTGAGCCAGCGCGAACCCAGCGGAATGGCCTCGCCCTTGAGGTGATCGGGAAAGCCGCTACCGTCCCAGCACTCCTGGTGATGCAGGATGATGCGCGCCGCGTCCTTCGTCGGATCCAGGGTCATCAGCAACGACTCGCTCTGTTTCGGGTAGGCCCGGTACAGATCGAGCTCGGTGGAGGCCAGCAGGTCCGCGGGGGTGGTCACCATGCTGTCGCTCCAGCCCAGCTTGCCGATGTTGTACAGCGCGGCGGCCATGGTCATGTCACGGCTGTCGGCTTCCCCCAGGCCATGGGTGGTGCAGTAGACACGAATCAGCTCGATGATCTGGCGGTTGCTCTGCTTGGCCTTGGGCAACCGCAGGTTCGCCAGCAGCGAAAACACCTCGGTCCCGGTCACGTAGCTGCGCTTGAGCTCTTCATACGCCAGGTCGAGCATGTCGGCGGTCTGTTGCAGCTCGGCGGTGCGCGCCGCCACATGTTTTTCCAGGGTTGCGTTGAGCGTCTTCAGTTGTTTGTTCTGCTGCCGGGTCAATTTCTCCAGGCGCTGGCGCTCGCTCTCCGAATGACGATAGGCCAGGGCCTGGCGCAGGGTCACCAGCATGTCCTCATCGTTCCAGGGCTTGCTGATGTAACGATGGATCTGCCCTTGGTTGATGGCCTTGGCGATCAAGGTCATGTCGGCATAGCCGGTGAGCAGGATACGTAGCGTCGATGGATAACGCTGATGGATATGGGCCAGCAGGGTGGCGCCGTCCATGTTGGGCATGCGCGCATCGCTCATGACCACGTCGACCGGCCGCTGTTCGAGGATTTCCAGGGCCTTGGCGCCGCTGTCGGCCAGCAGGATGTCGTAAGGCTGGCTGCGCAACAGCCGGCGAAGGCTATTGAGAATCGATTCTTCATCGTCCACCAGCAATACCGTCGGTCTGCTCTGGGCTCCGCCCGTTGTAGGTTCTTCCATGTCTCCCCGCTCCCTTTTGACGTCGATCAGACCTTCCTTCTGGGACAGGCTAGATGACTTGTAGCCTTTCGCTATGAATTTGACGCCGGCCGATTAGCGCATACGGGGGAGCCTGACTATGCTCAAGGCGAAAATGGATTGCATGCTCAGGAAGCAGGAAGGGAAGCCCGATGAGCTTATATACAAGGTGCCCGCGCCGGGTTGGAGTACGGCGATGATGTCGTCGGCAGACCGGACCAACCGGCGAATTCTGATCGTCGACGATACGGCGTCGATCCACGAGGATTTTCGGAAGATCCTCGCCCATGCGGATGCCCCCGGGGACAGTCTCAGCGACGCCGAGGCCGCCCTGTTCGGCACGCCCGTCAGTGCCTCGCTGGAGCATTTTTTCCTCGACTCGGCGTTCCAGGGCCGCGAAGCGCTGGACAAGGTGCAAGCGGCGCTGGACCACGATGCGCCTTATGCCATGGCGTTCATCGACATGCGCATGCCACCCGGCTGGGACGGCCTGGAAACCATCGAGCGGCTGTGGCAGGTCGATCCCAAGCTGCAAATCGCCCTGTGCACCGCCTACTCCGACTACTCCTGGGAAGACATCGCCGAGCGCCTGCAACTGGGCGACCGCCTGCTGATCCTGAAAAAACCCTTCGACGCCATCGAGATCCGCCAGATGGCCAGCGCCCTGACCGTCAAATGGCAGATGACCGAAGACGCCGCGCTGAAAATGGATCAGCTGGAACAGGCGGTCGAGGAACGCACCCGCGAGCTGGCCGACGCCAACATCATCGTGCAGAACAGCCCCACCATCCTCTATCGCCTGCGCGGCGAGCCTTCGTTCACGCTGATGTACATTTCCCACAACATCACCAAGTTCGGCCATCTGGCGGCGCAACTGGTGGCCTCGCCCGACTGGGCCCAGACCCTGATCCACCCCGCGGACCAGGCCAAGGTCAGGAGCGCCATGCTGCGGATCCTCGATCGGGATGTGGCGGGGGCGTCCATCGAGTTCCGCATGCGCACCGGCGATGGTGCCTTTCGCTGGGTGGAAAACCGCTATATCCCGGTGCGCAACGACCAGGGCCAACTGGTCGAAGTGGAAGGGATCATCCTCGACATCACCGAACGCAAGCTGGCCGAAGAAAAAATGGCCCTGATGGCCCGCACCGACAGCCTGACCGGGCTGGCCAACCGCGCGACCCTGATCGAGCGCCTGCACCAGGCATTCGCCGCGGCCAGGCGGGGAGCCGCGCCCTTCGCGATGTTCTACCTGGACCTGGACCACTTCAAACGCATCAACGACACCCTCGGCCACCCCATAGGCGACCTGTTGTTGCAGGAAGTGTCCCGGCGCATCAAAGCCTGCACCCGGGAAAACGACGTGGTGGCGCGCCTGGGCGGCGACGAGTTCGCGATCCTGCAACTGGACGTCGACGAGGCCACGCACTGCGCCGCGCTGGCCACGAAAATCCGCGACACCCTGGTACTCCCCTACTCCCTGGAAGGCAACGAGGTGCGCATTTCGGTGAGCATCGGCATCAGCCTCTACAGCCCGCAGACCCTGAGCGCCGAAAGCCTGATGGCGCAGTCGGACATGGCGCTGTATCGCTCCAAGGACCAGGGCCGCAACCAGTTCCATTTCCACAGCGAGGAAATCAACCAGGAAGTCACTGAGCGGGTGACCCTGGCCAACGACCTGAAACTGGCCCTGGAGCGCGACGAACTGCACCTGCATTACCTGCCGGAGGTCGATCTCGGTACCGGCAAGATCCTCGGCATGGCGGCCCAGGTCCGTTGGCTCCACCCCCAGCGCGGCTGGCTCGAGGCCGAGGATTTCATGCCCGCGGCCGAGAAGACCGGTATCGTCATCGCCCTCGGCCATTGGCTGCTGGACCAGGCCTGCCGGCAGATGCGCGCCTGGCGCGACCAGAACGTGGCGCCGCCCTTGATCGCGATCCATTTGTCCCTGGTCCAGCTCAAGACCGGCCCGGAACTGATCTACGACGTGTTGCGCACCACCGCGCGCTGGGACCTGTGCCCGTGGGACCTGAGATTCGACGTGACCGAGGGCACCCTGGCCCAGACCAAGTGGACTCACAACGACATCCTGCCCAGGCTATGCGAGCTGGGCGTGAAGATCGCCATCGACGATTTCGGCACCGAGTATTCCTCGTTCGACTACCTCAAGACCTACAGGGTCAACCACCTCAAGCTGGCCCAGCGCTTTCTCGACAGCGCCAGCAGCGACCCGGACAACGCCATGACGCTGCGGGCCATCCTCAACTTCGCCCGTGAGGTGGGCATCGGGGTCACCGCTGAAGGGGTGGAAACCCAGGAGCAGCGCACCACCCTGATATCCAACGGCACGCCACTGGGGCATTCGCCCGGCATGGCAGTCGACAGCGACCAGGCTGGCGAACTGCTCAAGGCCAGGTCTGCCGCGGTGGATGGCAGCCCCTGGTCGGCGGATCCGACATCGGAGAATCTCAGGTGAGCCCTTTATCCGTGGTGCCCAATCGGCGGATCCTGATCATCGACGACACACCGGCGATCCATCAGGACTTTCGCAAGATTCTCAGCCCCGAAGACGAAGGGCTTCTGGGCAACACCGAAGCCTTGCTGCTCGGCGCCAACCGCAAACCCCATCAGCACTTCGAGCTGGACTCGGCCTATCAGGGCGAGGAAGCCGTGGAACTGGTCAAGCGCGCCCAGGCCGAAGGCCGACCCTATGCCCTGGCCTTTATCGACATGCGCATGCCACCGGGCTGGGATGGCCTGCAGACCATCGAACATCTGTGGAAGACCGACCCGCAGTTGCAGATTGCCCTATGCACCGCGTTCTCCGATTACTCATGGGAAGCCATGGCCGAACGCATCGAGTTCGGCGACCAGCTGCTGATCCTGAAAAAGCCGTTCGACAGCCTCGAGATCCGCCAGATGGCCAGTGCCCTGACCTGGAAATGGCAGCTGGCGCAGGACGCGGCGAGCAAGATGCGCAACCTGGAACAGACCATCGAAGAACGGGTTCAGGAACTGCTGAGCGTGTCGCACCTGCTGCATTACGATGTGCTCACGGGGCTGCCCAACAGTACCTTGCTGGGCGATCGCCTGACCCAGCATCTGTCCCACTCCCGCCGCCATGATCGCCAGTTGGCGGTGATGTTCATCGGCCTGGACCGTTTCAAACGCATCAATAACGCACTCGGACACCCGGCGGGAGACGAGATGCTCAAGCTCGTCGCCCGCAGCCTGGCGACCACGTTGCGCGAAACCGACTCGGTATTTCGCTACGGTTCGGACGAGTTCGTGGTGATTATCGGCGACATCCTGCACCCGCAGCAGACCCGAGGGGTGGCCGAAAAACTCCTGGCCGCCGTCAACACCTCTCACTCAGTGGCGGGCCACGACCTGACGGTCACCGCCAGCCTGGGCATCAGCATCTACCCCTACGACGGCGCCGATGCCGTCACGCTGATCAAGAACGCCGAGACCGCCATGCGCAACGTCAAGGACTGCGGCCCCAACAACTTCAGCTTCTTCATCGAAGACATGAACCTGCGCGCGCGCCAGCAACAGACCCTGGAAACCGGCCTGCGCCTGGCGTTGCAGCGTGAGGAGTTCGTCCTGCACTACCAGCCCAAGCTGGACCTGGCCCGGGGTACAGTGGTCGGTGCCGAGGCGTTGGTGCGCTGGAACCGACCCGGCCATGGCAGGGTGTTCCCCTCGGACTTCATCCCGGTGGCCGAAGACAGCGGGCTGATCGTCGCCCTCAGCCAATGGGTATTGCGCCGTGCCTGCCTGCAATCGCAGGCCTGGCAGGCGCAGGGCCTGCCGCCCATCTGCATGTCGGTGAATGTGTCGGCCATCGACTTCCGCCAGCACGACTACGTCGAGCGCCTTACCCGCACACTGGCCGAGACCGGGCTCGACCCGACCTTGCTGGAACTGGAAATCACCGAAAGCGTGCTGATGCAGAACGTCGACGCCACCATCGCCACGCTCCGCGCCATCAAGCAGCTGGGGGTGCGCCTGGCCATCGACGACTTTGGCACCGGCTACTCGAGCTTGAGTTACCTGCAGAAATTCCCGGTCGACGTGTTGAAGATCGACCAGTCGTTCGTGCGTGACCTGGGTACCGACAGCAACGACGCAAAACTGGTCAGCAGCATCATCGACCTGGGCAAAAGCCTGAACCTGAGCATCATCGCCGAAGGTATAGAGACCGCCGAGCAACTGGACTTTCTCAAGCGTCATCACTGCGAGGAAGGCCAGGGCTTCTACTTCAGCAAAGCCGTGGAGCCCGAGGAATTCGCCCGCTTCCTGGCCAACTCCCAGCGACCTCACCTGCCTCATCCATAAAGCTGTGCCTGGTAAGGATACCGACCATGTCGTCACTCGCACTGCTCCTTTCGGCCAGCCTGCTGCTCGCTCCAGGCGCCGGGGCCGCGCCATTGGAAGGACCGCTCAAACCTCTCCCCGCAGCGCCGGTGCTGGACAGCAAACGCGTCGAACTGGGACGACGCCTGTTCAACGATCCGCGCCTGTCGGTGAATAACAGCCTGTCGTGCGCCAGTTGCCATCGCCTCGACCAGGGCGGCGCCGATACCGTCCCGCACTCTCTGGGTTTCGATGGCAAGCCCGTGTCGGTCAACACCCCGAGCGTGTTCAACGCCAGCCTGAACTTCCACCAGTTCTGGGACGGTCGGGCCGAAACCCTGGAAGACCAGGTGCATATCGTGGTGCAGAGCCCCAGTGAAATGGGCAACGACTGGAAAGTCGTGGTGCAGCGCATCGCCGACGATCCGGCCTATCGCAGCGCCTTCGCCGACGCCTACCCCGACGCCGTGACCCAGAGCAATATCCAGGACGCCCTGGCCGATTACGAACGCACCCTGCTCAGCGCCAACTCGCGCTTCGACCAATACCTGGCGGGCAACACCGAGATCCTCGACATCGAGGAAAAGTACGGCTACCAGCGCTTCCAGGAATACGGCTGCATTGCCTGTCACCAGGGGGTGAATATCGGCGGCAACATGTTCCAGAAGTTCGGCGTGCTCGGCGACTATTTCGCGGCCCGGGGCAATCCCACCGAGGCCGACCTGGGGCGGTTCAACGTCACGGGCGAAGAAGAAGACCGCAATGTGTTCAAGGTGCCGAGCCTGCGTAACGTCGCAGTCACTGCGCCGTACTTCCACGACGGCTCGCAAGCCACCCTCGAAGGCGCCGTGGCGGTGATGTTCAAGTACCAGTTGGGACGTACGCCGTCCGAGGAAGACAAACGCCTGATCGTCAAATTCCTCAACACCCTGACCGGCGAGTGGCAAGGCAAACCCTTATGAAAGTATCCCGTCGCGTGAGCATCCTGCTGCTGTCCGCCCTCGCGGTCCTGCTGGCTTCAATCCTGCTGTTCCTCTACCTCAAATCCAGATCCGACCAGACCGTGACCTACACCGAGTCCCGCGACCTGATCCGCCAGATCAAGCAGCAGAACTCGCTGTGGGAGAACGAAATACTCAAGGCCAGGGTGGCCATCACCCACAACTACGACCCGCTGGTTTCACCGCTGAACGAGATGACGCGCCTGTGGCTGGATTTCGACTCGATGGAGGCGCAGAACCAGCGCAACGATTCGCCGCTGTGGCGCAACGCCCATGACGGTTATCTGAACGCGATGAAGGAAAAGACCCGATTGGTGGAACAGTTCAAGTCGCACAACTCCGTGCTGCGCAACTCCCTGGCCTTCCTGCCGACCGCCGAGGACGACATCCAGCAGGAACTGGCGAAAATGCGCGACGCGGACAAATTGCAGCTGCAGAACATTGCTACCGATACCTACGACCTGTTGCTCAGCAGCCTGGAGTTCGCCCAGGTCACCTCCGCCGACCGGGCCGCGGACATTCTGGTGGGTCTGAACAAGCTGGCGGTCAACAAGGAGCGCTTGCCCACTGAGTTCCATGGCCTGATCGATACCCTCAGCAACCACGTCGGGCTGATCCTGCGCGAGCAACCCAAGGTCAACCACCTGCTAGAGGAAATCGAAGTGGTACCGGTCGCCGAACGCCTGGACGACATCACTGTCCTGCTCAACCGCGACCAGCAGCAGGCCGAGGCCGTTGACCAGCAGTACCATTTCTACCTGCTGCTGTTTTCCTCGTTGCTGGTGCTGCTGCTGATCTGGCTGGGCATTCGCCTGATCCGCAGCTTTGCCGAGATCAACCAGATGAACCGGGCCCTGGTGGCCGCCAACGACGAACTCGAGCAAAGGGTCGAAGAACGCACACGCCAGCTCAAGGATACCCAGAGCGAGCTGCTCGACACCGCCCGCCAGGCCGGCATGGCGGAAATCGCCACCAACGTCCTGCACAACGTCGGCAACGTGCTCAACAGCGTGAACATCTCCGCCGACCTGGTCAGCCGCAAGCTGCGCAACAGCAAGGCCCAGGGGCTGGGCAAGGCGATGCAGCTGATCAACCAGCACCAGCAGGACCTGGGCCGCTTTTTCACCGAAGATGAAAAGGGCAAGTTGCTGCCCGGCTACCTGAACCAGTTGGTCGAGGCCATCGACCTGGAACAGCAAGGCATGACCGAGGAGCTGACCCAACTGAGCAAAAGCGTCGATCACATCAAGGACATCGTCGCCACCCAGCAATCCTATGCGGGCGCCAACAGCCTGCTGGAACCCCTGTCGGTCAGCGAATTGCTCGAAGACGCGCTGCGCATGAACTCCGGCGCCCTCACCCGCCACCATGTGACAGTGCTCAAGGAGTACAGCGATGTGCCACGGATCATGGGCGACAAGCACCGCCTGCTGCTGATCCTGATCAACCTGATCAGCAACGCCAAGTACGCCATGTCCGACCTGTCCAATCAGACACGCAACATGACCCTGGGGGCGACGGTGGTCGACGGCGAAACCCTGCAGATCAGTGTGCGCGACGAAGGCGAAGGCATAGCCCAGGAAAACATGACCCGCATCTTTGCCCACGGCTTCACCACCCGTAAGGAGGGCCATGGGTTCGGCCTGCACAGTTGCGCGCTGGCGGCCATCGAGATGAATGGCCACCTGACCGCCCACAGCGACGGCCCGGGCAAAGGTGCGCTGTTCGTCCTGCAGATACCCCTGATACCCGCCGAAGGTGAGCCATGAACAACCCGATAAACCGGCGCGTCCTGCTGATCGACGACACCCCTGCGATCCACGACGACTTCCGCAAGATCCTCACCCCCAAGACCGGCGACAGCGTCGACCTCGATGCAATGGAAAGCGCGCTGTTCGGCAGTGCGCCGAAAACCACCGCCACGGCGTTCGAACTGGACTCGGCCTACGGTGGCCAGGAAGGCCTGGGCAAGCTGCTGGAGGCGGCGAGCAAGGGGCAGCCCTACGCCCTGGCCTTCGTCGACATGCGCATGCCCGATGGCTGGGATGGCGCGCAAACCATCGAAGAGTTGTGGAAGCACGATCCGTTGCTGCAGGTGGTGGTGTGCACCGCCTACTCCGACTACTCCTGGGACGAGTTGCTCGATCGCCTGAACGGTCATGACCGCCTGCTGATCCTGAAAAAGCCCTTCGACAATATCGAAGTCCAGCAGATGGCCAACACCCTCACCATCAAATGGGAAATGACCTTGCGGGCGCAGTTGCAGATGAGCGAGCTGGAAGAGCGGGTGGAGCAACGGACCCTGGCGCTCACCCAGGCCAGCGCCGCGCTGCAACGGGAGATCGACGAGCGCAAGCTGCTGGAAAGCCAACTGGTGCAATCGGAAAAGCTCGCCTCCCTGGGCCAGTTGGCCGCCGGGGTCGCCCATGAAATCAACAACCCGATCGGCTTCATTTCCTCCAACCTCGGCGCCCTGGACAACTACTTCAAGCACCTGCAGGAGATGCTCCAGGCCTACGTCAGCGCCGAACACGGGGTCGCCGCCAGCGAGCTGCGCGATCAGCTGAAACAACTGCGCACGGAGATCGAGCTGGATTTCCTCCTCGAGGACATCCCCCTGCTGATCAAGGAGTCCAAGGACGGCATCGACCGGGTCAGCCAGATCGTCAGGGACCTCAAGGACTTTTCCCGGGTCGACTCGACCCAGGAATGGCAGTGGACGGACCTGCAACAGGGCATCGACTCGACCCTGAACATCGTCGCCGCCGAGATCAAATACAAAGCCGACGTGGTCAAGGAATACAGCGAGCTACCGGAAATCGAGTGCCTGCCTTCGCAGATCAACCAGGTGGTGATGAACCTGGTCGTCAACGCCGCCCAGGCCATGGGCAACCAACGGGGCACCATCACCCTGCGCAACGGCGTCGAGGGCGAAAACGTGTGGATCGAAGTGGCCGACAACGGCTCGGGCATCCCGCCGGACAGCCTGCAGAAAATCTTCGACCCGTTTTTCACCACCAAACCCGTGGGCCAGGGCACGGGGCTGGGGCTGTCGCTGTCCTACGGAATCGTCAAGAAACACCGCGGCGACATCTCGGTGCGCAGCGAGGTCGGTATCGGCACCACCTTCCGCGTCGAGCTTCCGGTGCATCAGAGCCGAAAGGCCAGCTGAACGACCCCGCGATACCGCCTCTGTAGGAGCCAGGCTTGCCGGCGATCCAGGCAACGCGGTGGGTCAGGCAGACCGCCATCGCGGGCAAGCCTCGCTCCTACACCCTTCCCCGAGGCATGCAGCATTCTCGATGGCGCCACTGCCTCTGTAGGAGCCAAGCTTGCTGGCGATCCAGGCGACGCGGTGGGTCAGGCAGACCGCTATCGCGGGCAAGCCTCGCTCCTACATCACTCTCCCGGGGCATGCCGCATGTTCGATGACACCACTGCCTTTGTAGGAGCCAGGCTTGCCGGCGATCCAAGCGACGCGGTGGGTCAGGCAGACCGCCATCGCGGGCAAGCCTCGCTCCTACACCCTTCCCCGAGGCATGCAGCATTCTCGATG
>NZ_JBQENK010000012.1:163398-208826 GCF_052044735.1 Pseudomonas sp. 22526 | reverse complement strand
AGCGGCTACAGAGGCCATAAAAAAACGCCCCTGATCGCAAGATCAGGGGCGTTTTTTATTGCGTCGGAAACTCAGCGATTGCGGGTCAGCAAGGCTGGTTTCTCGCCACGTGGGCGGCTTGGCAGTTGATCGAGCTGCTCGGGAGTCGGGAAGCGGTCGGCTTTCGATTCCTTGTGCATGATCTTCGGCTGGTTGCCGCGCGGGTTCTGCACCGCCGGTTCCTGACGCGCCTGGTCGTCACGGGCTGGACGACGATTGCGCGACTCTTCGCGACGGGCCTGGCCGTCACGTGGAGCGCCGCTGCGTGGACCGTTGCGCTTGGCAGGTGGAGTGCCGGTGGTGCCGCCGCTGCTGTTGCGCGGACCGCCGGAGCGACCCTGGCCGCCGCTGCGCGGCGCATTGCTGTTGGCTGCTGCGCCCTGGCCTGGCGCGCCTGGACGGCGACCGCGGCCCTGGTTGCTCTTGTTCTGGTACGGGCTGACGTAGTCGGCGCGATTGCCGAAGTTGTCCACGTCGTCGTCCAGGAACTCGTCCGGGGCACGGTCGGCGCGTGGCGTCGGCTGGCGCTGTTCGCGGGCCGGAGTGCCTTCGCGAGGTTTCTGCTCACGGGCCGGGCGGTCGCCGCGAGCGGCCGGTTTTTCCTTGCCCTTGTCCTTGCCTTTGTCTTTACGACCGCCGCCGCCACCGCCGCCGTTCGGACCGTCGCCACGCGGGCCACGGGAATTGCGTGGGTTACGCACGTCCGGACGCTCGCGCACTTCCGGTTTCTCGGCTTCCACGGCGCTGGCATCGAAGCCCATCAGATCGCCGTCGGGGATTTTCTGCTTGGTCATGCGCTCGATGCTTTTGAGCAGCTTCTCTTCGTCCGGCGCGACCAGCGAGATCGCTTCGCCCGAACGACCGGCACGGCCGGTACGGCCGATGCGGTGCACGTAGTCTTCGTCGACGTTCGGCAGTTCGAAGTTGACCACGTGTGGCAGCTGGTCGATGTCCAGGCCGCGGGCGGCGATGTCGGTGGCGACCAGGATCCGCACTTCACCGGCCTTGAAGTCGGCCAGGGCCTTGGTACGGGCGTTCTGGCTCTTGTTGCCGTGGATGGCGACGGCGGTCAGGCCGTGCTTGTCCAGGTACTCGGCCAGGCGGTTGGCGCCGTGCTTGGTACGGGTGAAGACCAGCACCTGTTCCCAGGCGCCGGCGGTGATCAGGTGGGCCAGCAAGGCACGCTTGTGGCTGGCGGCCAGGCGGAACACCCGTTGCTCGATGCGCTCGACCGTGGTGTTCGGCGGCGTGACTTCGATGCGCTCGGGGTTGTGCAGCAGCTTGCCGGCCAGGTCCGTGATGTCCTTGGAGAAGGTCGCGGAGAACAGCAGGTTCTGGCGCTTGGCGGGCAGGCGCGCGAGGACTTTCTTCACGTCATGGACGAAGCCCATGTCGAGCATGCGGTCGGCTTCGTCGAGCACGAGGATTTCCACGTGGGACAGGTCGACGCTGCCTTGGCCGGCCAGGTCGAGCAGGCGGCCGGGGCAGGCCACCAGCACGTCGACGCCGCGGGCCATGGCCTGGACCTGTGGGTTCATGCCGACGCCGCCGAAGATGCAGGCACTGACGAACTTCAGGTCGCGGGCATAGACCTTGAAGCTCTCGTGCACCTGCGCGGCCAGTTCGCGGGTTGGGGTCAGGACCAGGACGCGCGGTTGGCGCGGGCCGTGACGCTGGGATTTGTCCGGGTGACCGTTGGGAAACAACCGTTCCAGGATCGGAAGGGCGAAACCGCCGGTTTTACCAGTACCTGTCTGTGCCGCGACCATCAGGTCGCGACCTTGCAACACGGCGGGAATGGCCCGCTGTTGCACCGGAGTAGGCTGGGTGTAGCCGGCGGCTTCGATGGCGCCGACTAAAGCCTCGGAGAGACCGAGGGAAGCAAAGGACATGAGTAATCCTGTTTTAGTGAGGGCTTGGCCCAGAGGGATAGTCTTGCCTGGCGCGAATGGCGTTTAAGAGGACGCAATCCCGTCCGGTCCTGCTGGCTCCTGAAGGCTCATCGGCGAGGGCTCGCGCGGGCCTTGTGGCTGCGCTGTAGCGGTATCGAGAGGCCTTGAACAGGGTCGAGCGTCCGGGCGTGAGCCTGGCGGGAAGGCCGGAGTATAACAGAGCAATCAGCGTGCGCTGCTTTCCTGCTGCTCAACGGTTTTCACCGGTGCTTCGGGCGGCATCGCGCTGGAGTCGGCCATGGTTGGCGCCGCGCCATAACGTGCGCTCAGTTCGGCGTAGGCCGGCTCGCGCTTGAAACGCTTGAGTTCGGCGCCGAAACGCTGCACCAGCAAGTCCATGCCAGCATTGCGCCGGACCGCCAGGAACTGGCTCTGGCGGCTGATGACCACCGGGTTCTCGGTGATCTGCTGGCGAATCTTCAGTTGGTCCAGCAGATGCTGGCCGACCCGCCGATCGGTGATCAGCAGGTCGATGCGGCCGCGCAGCAGCTTGCCGAAGTTGGCTTCGTGGGTCGGCGCCGGCTCGTGCTTGAACAGGGTGGATTCCCTGAAGTCCTGGCTGTACAGGTAGCCGGGGGAGGTGCCCACGGTCAGCCCGCGCAAGTCTTCCAGGGTGCGGAACGGAAAGGGCCGGGCGTTGGCATAGAACATCACGAACTCGACGTCTGACAGCGGCTCGCTGGGGTAGAGCAGGCTGCTTTCGCGTTCGTTGCTGTGAAAGATGTCCAGGGCACCGTCGGCCTGGCCTTGTTCGAGCATGGCCAGGCAACGTTTCCAGGGCAGGAACTGCCATTCGACTTCGATCCCCAGGCGCTGGAAGACGATCGCCGTGGTTTCGTAATCCAGCCCCAGGGCCTTGCCCTGTTCCTCATAGACATAAGGGGCCCAGGGCTCGGTGACAATGCGCAGTTTCTCGCCATGGGCGGTGAGGCTCAGGCAAGCGCAGATAAAGGCTGTCAGCAACTGGGCAATGACGGGCATCGATGGAGATTACGACGAGAGGTCGTCCAATACTAGAGGCCGTCTAGCTCAAGCCTTAGTCAGCCTTTGTCTCGATCAGATGCAGGTAGATGGCCTTGCGCCGCTGGCCCAGTACCAGGCGAATCACCGGGTGGTTGAACCAGCGTTCGAGCTGATGACTGTTGAGCGGCTTTTTCAGGCGGCCTTCGGCGTTTTCCCGGGCTTTCTCCCACCAGACCGGGGCGCAGGCCTGGTCGAATTCGTTGGTGTGGCGGTAGCAACCGTAGAGGATTTCGCGCATGAACTGCCGCTGGTGCCCGGGCAGGGCCAGGGTCACGATCTTGTAGGCCAGGCGTTGCAAGGCCGGTGGGCGTGGCAGGGTCGCGGTGACCAGGCGGGTTTCGTCCAGGGCGACGCTGCTGGTGGGCGCTGCGCCGTGCTTGTCCAGCCAGGCCTTGATCTTGGCGCGAAACAGCTGCTTGCGGCTCCAGTAGTGGTGGATCAGGTCGGGGCATTCGCGGACCTGTTTGGTGCGGTAGGCAGCGACCGACAGACAGAACTCTTCGAGGGTGTAGGCGCCGTTGGCCAGCGGGTACAGCTCGTCCATCAGGGCGATGGAGCGGTCCAGTACGTCGGCGTCCGCGCGGTGCAGGCCGATCACGCCGGAGTTGAGCAACGGCATCTGGTCGTCGGCGAGTTTGCGTTCCCGCAGCAAACCGGCCAGGGACTGATAGAGGCCGGACTCCTTGTTGGCGCCGTAGCACATGCCGAATGCGTTACACAGCAGGGTGCCGGGCTGGACGCGGCGAAACAGCTCCAGCGGCGAGCAGTGGAAAAAGGTATCGGTGTCGATCAGCAGGGCCAGTTCGGACTCTTGCAGCACCTGCTGCATCACCACGTGCTTGGCGCGAAAGTGGTAGCCGTGTGGGGCGATCCAGGCCTGGCGGGTACTTTCATCCAAGGGGCGCACGCGCACAGGCAGGTCGCGGTAAGGCGCGGCATTGTCGGTGAAGACCTGGATATCGAGGGCTTCGCCCG
Source organism: Pseudomonas sp. 22526 (assembly GCF_052044735.1). Lineage (NCBI taxonomy): Bacteria > Pseudomonadati > Pseudomonadota > Gammaproteobacteria > Pseudomonadales > Pseudomonadaceae > Pseudomonas > Pseudomonas sp. 22526. The sequence goes on along the minus strand of NZ_JBQENK010000012.1, from coordinate 204,837 downwards.
GTGTTTCGCGCAACCCGGCCAGGGCGCTGGCAATACTGAACGCGGCCTCCTGGTGATAGGTCGCGGCGCCGTAAACCAGATAGATCAATTGCGGGCGTGCTGCGGTGCTGCCTGTGGACATCTACGGCGATCCTTTGGATGTATGGGGGTTAAAAAAAAGGCCCTGGATTTCGCCAAGGCCTTTTTCCGATGCTGTCGGGTGGTTAACGCGGCAGCTTCAGGTTGTTCCAGACGGCCAGGCTTGGCTCGGCTTGGTTCAGAGTATAGAAGTGCAATCCTGGCGCACCGCCTTGCAACAAACGTTCACACATTTCGGTGATGACCTGCTCGCCGAACGCCTGAATGCTCTGGCTGTCGTCGCCGTAGGCTTCCAGTTGCTTGCGGATCCAACGCGGGATTTCCGCGCCGCAGGCGTCGGAGAAACGCGCCAGCTTGCTGTAGTTGGTGATCGGCATGATGCCGGGCACGATCGGGATGTTCACACCCATTTGTTGCACGCGTTCGACGAAGTAGAAATAACTGTCGGCGTTGAAGAAGTACTGGGTGATCGCACTGTTGGCGCCGGCGTTGGCCTTGCGCACGAAGTTGTTGAGGTCGTCTTCGAAATTGCGCGCCTGTGGGTGCATTTCCGGATACGCCGCCACTTCGATGTGGAAGTGATCGCCGGTCTCTTCACGAATGAAGCTCACCAGGTCGTTGGCGTGACGCAGCTCGCCGCTGGCCATGCCCATGCCCGAAGGCAGGTCGCCGCGCAGGGCGACGATACGGTTGATGCCGGCAGCCTTGTACTGGGTCAGCAGGCCACGCAGGTCGGCCTTGCTGTCACCCACGCAGGACAGGTGCGGTGCGGCCGGGACCTTCACTTCGCTTTCGAGCTGCAGCACGGTGTTCATCGTGCGGTCGCGGGTCGAGCCACCGGCACCGTAGGTGCAGGAGAAGAAATCGGGGTTGTAGCTGGCCAGCTGGCGGGCAGTGGCGAGCAGTTTTTCATGCCCAGCATCGGTCTTGGTCGGGAAGAACTCGAAGCTGTAGCGACGGTCTTGGGACATGGTCATACCCTTGGAAACTCGTAAGCCTTGCAGGCGCTGGGCTGCCCGTAGGAGCGAAGCTTGCTCGCGATGCGGGCGCNCTTCGCTCCTACAGGGAGCAGCAGGGTTTGCGGCCTGCTCCCCGGGGAGAGCAGGCGGCAGAACCGATCAGTAGCGGTAAGCGTGTGGCTTGAACGGGCCTTCGACGGTGACGCCGATGTAGTCAGCCTGTTGCTTGGTCAGTTGAGTGACCACGCCACCGAAGCCGCGGACCATTTCCAGGGCCACTTCTTCGTCGAGTTTCTTCGGCAGTACTTCAACGGTCAGGCGCTCGGCTTTCTGGGCTGGCGACAGGTCGGCGTACTTCTGGCCGAACAGGAAGATCTGCGCCAGTACCTGGTTGGCGAACGAACCGTCCATGATGCGGCTTGGGTGACCGGTGGCGTTGCCCAGGTTCACCAGGCGGCCTTCGGCCAGCAGGATCAGGTAGTCGTCGTTCTGGGCGTCGAAAGCGCCTGGACCGGTACGGTGAACCTTGTGCACCTGTGGCTTCACTTCTTCCCATGCCCAGTTCTTGCGCATGAAAGCGGTGTCGATTTCGTTGTCGAAGTGACCGATGTTGCAGACAACGGCGCGCTTCTTCAGGGCCTTGAGCATGTTCGCGTCGCAAACATTGACGTTACCGGTGGTGGTCACGATCAGGTCGATCTTGCCCAGCAGGGCCTTGTCGATGCTTGCTTCGGTGCCGGTGTTGATACCGTCGATGAACGGCGAAACCAGTTCGAAACCGTCCATGCAGGCCTGCATGGCGCAGATCGGGTCGACTTCGGAAACCTTGACGATCATGCCTTCCTGACGCAGGGACTGGGCCGAGCCCTTGCCCACGTCACCGTAGCCGATGACCAGCGCTTGCTTACCGGACAGCAGGTGGTCGGTGCCGCGCTTGATCGCATCGTTCAGGCTGTGACGGCAGCCGTACTTGTTGTCGTTCTTGCTCTTGGTCACCGAGTCGTTGACGTTGATGGCCGGGATCTTCAGCTCGCCCTTGGCCAGCATGTCCAGCAGGCGGTGCACGCCAGTGGTGGTTTCTTCGGTCACGCCGTGGACGCGATCCAGCACCTGCGGGTACTTCTTGTGCAGCAGCTCGGTCAGGTCGCCGCCGTCGTCGAGGATCATGTTGGCGTCCCAAGGCTTGCCATCCTTGAGGATGGTCTGCTCCAGGCACCACTCGTACTCTTGCTCGGTCTCGCCTTTCCAGGCGAATACCGGGATACCGGCAGCGGCGATGGAGGCGGCGGCCTGGTCCTGGGTCGAGAAGATGTTGCAGGACGACCAGCGTACTTCGGCACCCAGGGCAACCAGGGTTTCGATCAGCACGGCAGTCTGAATGGTCATGTGGATGCAGCCGAGAATCTTCGCGCCCTTGAGCGGTTGTTCGGCGGCGTACTTGCGACGCAGACCCATCAGGGCCGGCATTTCCGACTCGGCGATGATGGTTTCGCGACGGCCCCAGGCGGCCAGGGACATGTCGGCGACTTTGTAGTCGGTAAAATCTGCAGGCGTGATTACAGCGCTCATGAAGAGCCTCCATTCGTAAGTATGCGAATGGGCGCCGTTGTGCGTTTAGTGACTGACCGAACCATCACGGCCAGACAACGCCCCATCCGAGCCTGACAGGTCTAGCCTGCTGCAGCGCCCCTCGGACAGGTGGCGGGAAAACGGTACCAGGTGATAGTTACCGTTTTGAAACGGGGGCGATTATAGCTGTCTGCTTGCGACTTCCCAAGGATTTCTGTCGGACGATGTTCGAACGGTAATCGCGACCATAGTAGAAGCCCAATAGAGCTCTGCGCCGGGGTCTGCCATGATGCCGGCATCAATCGGCAAGACGGTCAGGAGTGAGCATGAATTTCCACACCCGCAAATGGGTAAAACCCGAAGACCTCAACCCCAACGGCACGCTGTTCGGCGGCAGCCTGTTGCGCTGGATCGACGAAGAAGCGGCGATCTACGCCATCGTCCAGCTGGGCAACCAGCGCGTGGTCACCAAGTACATTTCCGAAATCAACTTCGTCAGCGCCTCGCGCCAGGGCGACATCATCGAACTGGGCATCACCGCCACCGAATTCGGCCGCACCTCGATCACCCTGACCTGTGAAGTGCGCAACAAGATCACCCGCAAAAGCATCCTCACCGTCGAGAAGATGGTCTTCGTCAACCTGGGCGAGGACGGCTTGCCGGCTCCTCACGGTCGTACCGAAATCAAATACGTGAAGGATCAGTTCAAGGACGACGAGCCCGTCGCCTGACATCGTCTTCTGTAGGAGCGAAGCTTGCTCGCGATCGGCCCGTCCAGGCGTCGTATTCCTTCGATCAGACCGCGTCGCCTGNCTGATCGCGAGCAAGCTTCGCTCCTACAGGTTCAGGTTGTCAGTGAGCGTCCTGCTCGGCGGCTGGCGCGTCCTTGGTGACATGGCGCACCAGCTTGCCGATGGTCAGGCCCTGCAGGAGGATCGACGACAGCACCACGATGTAGGTGATGCTCAGCACCAGGTCGCGCTCCGGGCCCAATGGCAGGGCCAGCGCCAGCGCTACCGAAACCCCGCCGCGCAGGCCGCCCCAGGTCAGTACCCGGATGGTGCCGCGCGGCACGCTGCGCCAGCGGCGTAGCAGGACGATGGCCGGGGCCACGGTGAGCAGGCGCGACAGCACGATCGCCACCGCCAGCAGGCTCGCGGCCAGCAAGTGCAGCCAGTTGAACGGCAGCAGCAACAGTTCCATGCCGATCAGGGCGAACAGCAGGGCGTTGAGCATGTCGTCGAGCAGCTCCCAGAAACCGTCCAGGTAACGCCGGGTCATGTCGTTCATTGCCAGGTTGCGCCCCAGGTTGCCGATGATCAGGCCCGCCACCACCATCGCGATCGGTGCCGAGACGTGCAGCTCGCTGGCCATCGCCGAGCCGCCGATCACCAGGGCCAGGGTCAGCATCACCTCGATCTGGTGCTGCTCGATGCTCTTGATCATCAGGTACACCAGGTAGCCGATCAGCCCGCCGAACACCACGCCGCCGATGGCCTCATGGGCAAACAGCAGGGCGGTGGCGCCGAGGGTCGGGGTTTCGCCGAGCTGGGCGATACCCAGCAGCACGGTGAACACCACCACCGCGGTGCCGTCGTTGAACAGCGACTCGCCGACGATGGTGGTTTTCAGCGGCTTGGACGCGTTGGCGGTACGCAGCACGCCGAGCACCGCGATCGGGTCGGTCGGCGAGATCAGGGCGCCGAACAGCAGGCAATAGAGGAAGCTCACGTGCCAGCCGAACAGGCCGAAGATCCAGTAGGCCAGGCTGCCGATGACGAATGTGGCGATCAACACGCCGACCGTGGCCAGCAGGCCGATGGGCCAGCGGTAGCTGCGCAGGTCGTTGAGGTTGACGTGCAAGGCGCCGGCGAACAGCAGGAACGACAGCATCCAGTTCATCAGCAGGTCGCCGAAGTCGATCTGGCCGATCAGCTGTTGCACGTGTTCTTCCAGGCCGGGATAGCCGAGGAAGCTCAAACCTTGCAGCAGCAGGGAAAACAGCAGGGCGGTGACCATCACACCGATGGTCGGCGGTAGGCCGATGAAGCGGAAGTTGACGTAGGTGAGCAGGGTGGTCAGGCAGATGAAGGCGGCAACGAGTTCAAGCATCCGGAGTCCCTTGGATAGAAACGTGAAAAGAAAGCCCGAAAGCCATCGGGCAAGGGTTGGATGGGCCGCTGGCGGCCCCGGGGCACACTGACAAGGAAAGTTCAGATTCTTCTGGCGGTGTGCCGGTCGGCCAGTGCGCGGTTCTGCAGGCGACTGTCGCTCAGTCGCGCTCGTCAGGGCTCAGCCGGATACATTGACCGCGGCCGCCTGGCGACGTTGCAGATGAATGAACAGCAGCGCGGTCAGCACCGTCAGTCCGCCGACCAGCGCGCCGGTCCACGGCAGGTCGGCCAGGTCGGCGCCGCTGGCCACCACCAGTCCGCCGATCCAGGCGCCGGCGGCGTTGCCCAGGTTGAAGGCGCTCTGGTTCAGGGTCGAGCCCAGGTTGGGGGCCTCATGGGCCTGGTCGATGATCAGCAGTTGCAGGATCGGGCACAGGGCGAAGGCGAAAATTCCCCACAACAGCAAAGTGATCGCCGCCGGAATCAGCAGGTGGCTGGTCTGGCTGAATGCGGCCAGCACCAGCACCACGGCCAGCGCCATGGCCACCAGCGACGGCAGCAGGCGGCTGTCGGCCAGGCGGCCGCCGAGCATGCTGCCGGCTGTCAGGCCGACACCGAACAGCAGCAACATGATGGTCACGCCATGGGGGCTGGCGCCGGTGACGTCCTGCAGGATCGGCGCGATATAGGTGAAGACGCTGAACAGGCTGGTGGAGGCCAGCACACTCATGCCCAGGGCCAGCAGCACGTTGGTCTTGCCCAAAACCTTGAACTCGCTGGCCAGGTTGGCCTTGTCCATGGCGATGTGCCGGGGCAGCCAGAGCCACTGGGCAATGGCGGCGATCACCCCGATCAGCGACACCGCCCAGAAGGTCGAGCGCCAGCCGGCGTATTGCCCCAGCGCCGTGCCCAGCGGCACGCCGAGCACATTGGCCAGGGTCAGGCCGGTGAACATCATGGCGATCGCCTGGGCGCGCTTGTTCGGCGCCACCAGGCTGGCGGCGACCACCGAGCCGATGCCGAAAAACGCACCGTGGCACAGCGCGGTGATCACCCGCGCGGCCATCAGCGTGGTGTAGTTCGGCGCCAGCGCGCAAAGCACGTTGCCGAGGATGAACATCAGGGTCATGCCCAACAACGTGGCCTTGCGCGGCATGTTGGCGGTGCCGACGGCGAGGATCGGCGCGCCGAACACCACGCCCAAGGCGTAGCCGGTAATCAGCAGGCCCGCATGGGGAATGCTGACGGACAGGTCGCGGGCGACATCGGGCAGCAGGCCCATGATGACGAATTCAGTGGTACCGATGCCGAAGGCGGCAACAGCCAGTGCGAGCAAGGCGAGTGGCATGCGAGGATTCTCTGTCTGTAGTCTTGACGCCCTGATCAGGCATACGCATGCCGGCTTTGCCCCTCCATCGGATCGGGTCCGGCGGATCGGGCAGCAGCAAAAAATATTGGAATAGGTATATGCGCAACATGAGTGCGGCGTGGTCGGCGTCAGTATAGACAGCCGTTGCGCCTAGGTGAATCGATTCTCCTCTAGCAAACAGGGAGTGTGAGGTGCTGGCGACAACTCTGGTTCTGGTGGCGGCGCTGCTGCATGCGGCGTGGAATACCCTGATCAAGTTCAGCGGCGAACGCTTGTTGGTGGTGGCCTGCATGGACAGCGTCGCCTTGCTGTTCGTGGCGCTGATGCTGGGGTTCGTCGCATGGCCGCCGCTGGAGATCTGGCCGTGGATCCTGGCATCGGCGGTTTTCGAATTACTCTACCGCTACCTGCTGATCCAGGCCTATCGGGTCGGCGACCTGGGCCTGGTCTATCCGCTGATGCGCGGCCTTTCGCCCCTGGTGGTGCTGGCCCTGACCCTGATTTTCGCGGGTGAGGTGCTCAGCCCCCAGCAGATCCTCGGCATCCTGTTGATCCCTTTCGGCATGCTGTGCCTGCTGTGGCAGGGCGGTGGCGGCGACCGTCTGCCGTGGTCGATGTTGCCGGTGGTGGCGCTGATCGGCCTGTGCATCGGCTGCTACACCTTTATCGACGGCCAGGCGCTGCGCCGCTGGTCCCATCCGCTGGATTACCTGGTGTGGGTGACGCTGCTCAGCGCCTGGCCTTTCCCGTTGCTGGCGCTGCTGCGCAAGCGTGCGGCCTTCACCCTGTTCTGGCGCGAGCAATGGCAGTTGGGGTTGAGCGTCGGGTTCTGCGTATTGTTCAGCTACGCTCTGGTGCTGTGGGCCATGCAGCTGGGATCGATCGCCGAGGCGGCGGCGCTGCGGGAAATCAGCGTGATCCTGGTGGTGTTGTTCGGCATGCGTTACCTGAAAGAACCTTTCGGTCGACCTCGGCTCTTAGCTTGTGGGCTGGTGCTGATCGGCATGCTGGTGATGAAGTTCTGACCCCGCTCCCCTCATGACTTTAAAAAGGACTCTGCCATGACCGTCGCTTTCTGGTGTGTATTGATCGCCATCTTCCTGCCGTACCTGTGCAACAGCATCGCCAAGTTCAGCGGGGGCAACTTTGGCCTGCGGCAGAACCATGACCCGCGGGCCTATCTCGAGACCCTCGAGGGTTTCCCCCGGCGCGCGCAAGCGGCGCAGCTCAACAGTTTTGAAGTGACCCCGGCCTTTGCGGCGGGGGTGATCATTGCCCATGTCGCCAACGTCGCCGAACTGGTGACCATCGATGTGCTGGCGGTGCTGTTCATCACCAGCCGCCTGCTGTACATCATCTGCTACCTGGCGGACTGGGCGGTCCTGCGTTCGCTGGTGTGGTTCGTCGGCATGGCGCTGATTGCCAGCTTCTTTTTTGTCTCCATTTGACCTGTAGCCGCTGCCGAGCTTGCGAGGCTGCGACCGGGCGCGCAGCGGCCGCAATGGGGGCGTCGCGGTTATCCTGGCCCAACGCACTCTCAGGTTTTGCGCCTGCTACGCAGGCGATCGCAGCCTCGCGGGGCTCGGCAGCGGCTACAGGGCTACGGGCTATTTGCTGTCGGTGACTTCAGGCACTTTCGGCAGCGTGGCGCCCTTGGGCCAGAGCATCCAGATCTGGCCCTGCTGTTTCATGTCCCCCGCCAGTTGCCCGGCCGCGTCGCCGGTGCCCCAGAACAGGTCGGCGCGAACTTCGCCGGCGATCGCGCCACCGGTGTCCTGCGCCGCCACCGGGCGGATCAGGCTGCTGCCATCGGGCCGAGTGGTGGAGAGCCACAGCAGGCTGCCCAGCGGAATCACCTTGCGGTCCACCGCCACGCTGTAGCCGGACGTCAGCGGTACGTTCAGCGAGCCGCGCGGGCCTTCGTTGCTGTCCGGGTTGCGGTTGAAGAACACGTAGCTGGGGTTGCTGCCCAGCAGTTCCGGGATGCGATTGGGGTTGGCCTTGGCCCAGGCGGCGATGGTGCCCATGGTCACGTCTTCTTTCTTCAGCTCGCCCTGATCCACCAGCCAGCGGCCGATGGGGCGGTAGGGGTGACCGTTCTGATCGGCATAACCGATGCGCAACTGGCGCCCGTCTTCCAGCTGGATGCGGCCCGAGCCCTGGATCTGCAGGAACTGCAGGTTCATCGGGTCGGTCAGCCAGGCGATCACCGGCGCCTTGACCCCCTTGGTCTCGATGGTCGCGGCATCGTCGTAGGGTTTCAGCACCCGGCCTTCGAGGCGGCCACGCAGGCGCTTGCCCTTGAGTTCGGGATAAATGCTGTCGAGGGCGACGATGATCATGTCTTCCGGCACGCCATAGACCGGCACTGACGCGGTCTTGGTCTGGGTCAGGCTGCCCGGATAGACAGGTTCGTAGTAGCCGGTGATCAGGCCGTTGCTGCTGCCGCTGGCCGAGCGCAGGCCGTAGACGTCCAGGTGTTCCTTGAGGAAGCTGCGGACATCCAGGGCAGTGAGCGGCACATTGGCCGCGGTCGCGCAGGTCGGGCCCCATACCGGGTCGGCCTTCAGCCGGGTACAGGCGCTGCGCCAGGAGCCGAAGCCGGCCAGCAGGTCGTCGTCGGACACAGTGGGCAAGGCTTCCCAGCTGGCGCTGGTATAAGTGGCGATAGCGTGGGGCTGGGGTGGCTTGCCGACTTCGCCGCCATTGCATCCGGCCAGCAGGATCGCGGTCGGCAAGGCCCAGGCCAGGTGTCGACGCCACAGTTTGAAACGGGTGTTCATTGGGTATTTCCTTTGTGGCTTGCCTGGGTGCATGGCAACTTCAGGCAATCCATATTGTTAATAGGGCTATTGGTCTTTGCCGGGCAGGCGAGGATACTGGCGGCCGTTTCCCGTGACCCGAAGCCACCATGACTCTCAAAAGACTCTCTGTTGTATTGCTGGCCTGCCTGACGTTGTCCGCCTGCGGCGGTGTCGATCCGAACTCCCCGCTGGGTCAGCGCAAGGCGATCTTCAAACAGATGCTCAAGACCGGTGAAGACCTGGGCGGCATGCTCCGTGGGCGTATCCCCTTCGACGGCCCGCGTTTTACCGAAGGCGCGATCAAGCTGGACAACCTGTCTCACGAACCCTGGAAGCACTTTCCGCAGGTCAAGGAGCAGGAGCACACCAGCGCGACGGACGATGTCTGGCAGAAGCAGGCGCGTTTCCAGGAACTGGCCCGTACCCTCGAGGCGGCCACCGGTGAATTGGTAGTCGCCAGCAAGGTCCAGCCGTACAAGGCCAGCAACCTGGGGCCGGCGGTGCAGAAAGTCGAAGATGCCTGCAGTGCCTGCCATAAAGAGTTTCGCGATCACTGATCCCGTCGCCTGAGGTGGCTGCGGCAGGCACATCTGCCGCGGCGGCTCGAACTTACTTGTCCAGCTCGTCGAGGGCTTCCTGCAATTCCTTGCGGGACTCGGCCAGCTTGTCCTTGCGCTTGTTGATCTTCTCGGCGTCGCCTTTTTTCATCGCCTTGTCCAGGTCGGTCTGACGCCGGCTGACTTCGTGCTTGGCTTCCAGCACCTTGTTTTCGCGTTCCTTTTTCAGCGAGGCGTCGGTGCAGTTTGCGGTGGTTTCGCTCAGGGCTTTTTCCAGGCCAGCCTGTTGCTCGCTGTTGCCGTGGGCCTTGGCCTGTTCGATCTGGGTGCTGATGGCCTGGCGCTTGGCGGCGCAACCCGTGAGTTCCGGGGTTTGCTCGGCGGCCATCAGGGCTGGGGTTGCCAGGCTGAACGCGGCGAAAAGGGTGAGCGGTGCAAGAAATTTCATAAAGGCTCCATGTGAAAAGATGAATAGCAGGAGTGGGGCGATGGGCTGTTTGAGCCATCTGCGTCCCCGGGGTTCAACGCCGCCGGATGTAAAGGAGGGCTGCATCCGTCGGCAGGCAATTTTTATTCAGGCCGGGGCCTGCGGATCGCGGGAACAAAGGCTCGTCCGAGCGTCGCGTCCGAAGCAGGTAATGGTAGCAAGCTCTGTGGGGAGGAAGGGGTAACCAATCCACCTCGCTGTTGATTCGTAGTGTGTCCGGCCGTTTCTGCCGTTTGGGGGAGGAGGCGTGGTGAGTGGTTCTTTCGCCAGCGATGCTTGTCGAAAACCCTGCGCCGCTGGCCTGAATCGCAGCCACAAAAAAGCCCCGCAAGGCGAACCTTGCGGGGCTGCTTGGGTGCTGCCGTGATTACAGGCTGGCAGCGGCGCGCAGGGCTTCGGCGCGGTCGGTCTTTTCCCAAGTGAAGGTGCTGAAGGTGTCGTCACCCACGGTCTTGGTTTGCGGGGTACGGCCGAAGTGGCCGTAGGCCGCGGTTTCGCGGTACATCGGGTGCAGCAGGTCGAGCATGGTGGTGATCGCGTAAGGGCGCAGATCGAAGATTTCGCGGACCAGCTTGATGATCTTGTCATCGCTGATCTTGCCGGTGCCAAAGGTGTTCAGCGAGATCGAGGTCGGTTGCGCCACGCCGATGGCGTAGGACACCTGGATCTCGCAACGCTCGGCCAGGCCGGCGGCAACGATGTTCTTGGCCACGTAACGACCGGCGTAGGCGGCCGAACGGTCGACCTTCGATGGGTCCTTGCCGGAGAACGCGCCGCCGCCGTGACGGGCCATGCCGCCGTAGCTGTCGACGATGATCTTGCGACCGGTCAGGCCGCAGTCGCCGACCGGACCGCCGATGATGAACTGGCCAGTCGGGTTGATGTGGAACTGGGTGTCCTTGGACAGCAGTTCGGCCGGCAGCACGTGCTTGACGATCAGTTCCATCACGCCTTCGCGCAGGTCTTTGTACGACACGTCGGGGTTGTGCTGGGTCGACAGGACCACGGCGTCGATGCCGACCACCTTGCCGCCTTCGTAGCGGCAGGTGACCTGGGACTTGGCATCCGGACGCAGCCAAGGCAGCAGGCCGGACTTGCGGGCTTCGGCCTGGCGCTGCACCAGTTGGTGCGAGAAGGTGATCGGGGCCGGCATCAGCACGTCGGTTTCGTTGCTGGCGTAGCCGAACATCAGGCCCTGGTCGCCGGCGCCCTGATCTTCAGGCTTGGCACGGTCGACGCCCTGGTTGATGTCGGGGGACTGCTTGCCGATGATGTTCATCACGCCGCAGGTCGCGCCGTCGAAACCGACGTCGGAGCTGGTGTAGCCGATGTCGGTGATCACGTCACGAACGATCTGCTCCAGGTCGACCCAGGCCGAGGTGGTGACTTCGCCGGCGACGATGGCCACGCCGGTCTTGACCAGGGTTTCCACCGCTACGCGGGCGTGCTTGTCCTGGGCAATGATGGCGTCCAGCACCGCATCGGAAATCTGGTCGGCGATTTTGTCCGGATGCCCTTCAGACACGGACTCGGAGGTGAAAAGGGAGTATTCGCTCATCTCGACGGTTTCCTAAAATTTACCGATGGTGAGTGTTGCCAGCCGGTCGCTGAAAGTGGCGGACCTGGATCTGGAAACCATTACGTAAACCTACATACAGACTTTCTCCGGGAACCAGTCCCGCAGCGGTGGCCCAGCGGGCCAGATCGTCCTGGTCAAACCCCAGCCAGAGATCACCGCAGGCCTCCCTGGCCCAACTCTGGTTGTGGCTGCACAACTCTGTCACTAACAGGCTGCCGCCCGGTTGCAGCAAGCCGGCCAGTCGTTTCAGCGCATCGGCCGGCGCGGCGAAATGGTGCAGGACCATGTTCAGCACCACGCAATCGGCCGCCAGGCTCGCGCCATTCAATGCATCGGCCAGTTGCAGGCTGACGTTAGCCAGCGTTTCGCGTTCACAGACCTGGCGTGCCAGTTCGAGCATGGCCGGGCTGTTGTCCAGCGCGGTCACCCGGGTGAAGCGGCGGGCCAGTTCCGGCAGGAAACTGCCATCCCCGGGGCCGACTTCGATCGCCGTGGCGGTGTCCGTGAAGTTGAGTTTGTCGAGCAGTGCCAGCACGCTTTCGCGGTACTGGGGCAGTCCTGCGATCAGGTCCTGCTGGGCGCGAAACTTCTCCGCGACCCGTGAGAAAAAGTCCTGGCTGGCGGCCGCCCGCTGGCGGTGCACCAGGCCGATACGCGACTGCACTTCGCCGGGCAGCGTCAGGTTGTCCACTTCATCCAGCAGGGCGGCGTGCAGCCTGCCGCCCAGCAGTTCGGTGTGGGGCAGGGCGCGCCGGTAGAAGATCGCATTGCCTTCGCGGCGGGTCGCCACCAGGCCGGCCTGGGCCAGGACCTTCAGGTGGTGGCTCATGCCGGACTGGCCGATGGCGAAGATCTGCGCCAGTTCCAGTACGCCGAACGAGTCGTTGGCCAGTGCGCGCAATACATTCAGCCGCAGCGGATCGCCGCCGGCCTTGCACAGGGCCGCCAGCTCGTCGCAGTCATCATGGCTCATGGAGGGCGCGCGTAAATTCATAAGGCCAGCAGTCTAGTGATGCCCCCCCAACCTCGCAAGACCAATATCAAAAAGTTTTGATATTGGTCGATAGGTGGCACTTAACGCAGGTCGCTGTGTTCTACAGACGAGCTGCAGAATGGTTTCATCAGGCGATTGCACCTTTATCAACCGGAAAAACGCTCTAGAGTGACTATCTGTCATTGCCCCCGGCCTACCGGCTGAGGGAAAATGCACGCCTTTTTCCGATTCGTTTTATTCAACTCGACTTAGATAACCCTCAGGAGATCAGCGATGCCAAGCCGTCGTGAGCGTGCCAACGCCATTCGTGCCCTCAGCATGGATGCCGTGCAAAAAGCCAACAGCGGCCATCCCGGTGCCCCTATGGGTATGGCGGATATCGCCGAAGTACTTTGGCGTGACTACCTGAAGCACAACCCGAGCAATCCATCCTTCGCCGACCGTGACCGCTTCGTGCTGTCCAACGGTCACGGCTCGATGTTGATCTACTCGCTGCTGCACCTGACTGGCTACGACGTCACCATCGACGACCTGAAGAGCTTCCGCCAGCTGCACAGCCGCACTCCGGGCCACCCGGAATTCGGCTACACCCCGGGCGTCGAGACCACCACCGGCCCGCTGGGCCAAGGCCTGGCCAACGCTGTGGGCTTCGCCCTGGCGGAAAAGGTCCTGGCGGCGCAGTTCAACCGTCCCGGCCACAACGTCGTCGACCACCACACCTACGTGTTCCTGGGCGATGGCTGCATGATGGAAGGCGTTTCCCATGAAGTCGCTTCCCTGGCCGGTACCCTGGGCCTGGGCAAGCTGATCGCCTTCTACGATGACAACGGCATCTCCATCGACGGCGAAGTCGAAGGCTGGTTCACCGACGACACGCCAAAGCGCTTCGAAGCCTACAACTGGCAGGTGATCCGCAACGTCGACGGTCACGACCCTGAAGAGATCAAGACCGCGATCGACACCGCGCGCAAAAGCGAGCAGCCGACCCTGATCTGCTGCAAGACCACCATCGGTTTCGGTTCGCCGAACAAGCAAGGCAAGGAAGACTGCCACGGCGCGCCACTGGGTGCCGAGGAAATCGCCCTGACCCGCGCCGCGCTGAAGTGGAACCACGGCCCGTTCGAAATCCCGGCCGACATCTACGCCGAGTGGGATGCCAAGGAAGCCGGTCGCGCCGTCGAAGCCGAGTGGGACCAGCGTTTCTCCGCCTACTCCGCCGAATTCCCAGAGCTGGCCAACGAGCTGGTGCGTCGCCTGAGCGGTGACCTGCCGGCCGATTTCTCCGAGAAGGCCGATGCCTACATCGCCGAAGTCGCGGCCAAGGGCGAAACCATCGCCAGCCGTAAAGCCAGCCAGAACGCCCTGAACGCGTTCGGCCCGCTGCTGCCGGAATTCCTCGGCGGTTCGGCCGACCTGGCCGGTTCCAACCTGACCCTGTGGAAAGGCTGCAAGGGCGTCAGCGCCGAAGACGCCAGCGGCAACTACATGTACTACGGCGTTCGCGAGTTCGGCATGACCGCCATCATGAACGGCGTGGCCCTGCACGGCGGCCTGGTGCCTTACGGCGCGACCTTCCTGATGTTCATGGAATACGCGCGCAATGCGGTACGCATGTCGGCCCTGATGAAGCAGCGCGTGATCCACGTCTACACCCACGACTCCATCGGTCTGGGCGAAGACGGCCCGACGCACCAGCCGATCGAGCAGATCGCCAGCCTGCGCTGCACCCCGAACCTCGACACCTGGCGTCCAGCCGATGCCGTGGAATCGGCGGTGGCCTGGAAAAACGCGATCGAGCGCAAGGACGGTCCTTCGGCGCTGATCTTCTCTCGCCAGAACCTGCAGCATCAGACCCGCAATGCCGTGCAGATCGCCGAAATCAGCCGCGGTGGCTACGTGCTCAAGGACTGCGCAGGCGAGCCTGAGCTGATCCTGATCGCCACCGGTTCCGAAGTCGGCCTGGCGGTGCAGGCTTTCGACAAGCTGACCGAGCAGGGCCGCAAGGTGCGCGTGGTGTCCATGCCATGCACCAGCGTGTTCGATGCTCAGGACGCCGGTTACAAGCAGTCGGTCCTGCCGCTGCAGGTCAGCGCCCGGATCGCCATCGAGGCCGCTCACGCGGACTACTGGTACAAGTACGTCGGCCTGGAAGGTCGCGTCATCGGCATGACCACCTACGGCGAGTCGGCGCCTGCGCCGGCCTTGTTCGAAGAGTTCGGTTTCACCCTGGAGAACATCCTGGGTCAGGCTGAAGAGCTGCTGGAAGACTAAGTCCGCCAGTCGCGTTGTCTGCTGTTCTTCGCGGGCAAGCCTCGCTCCTANCCCGCGATGACAATTGAACAGGCAACACGACAGTGATGATGGATTCACCCCGGTAATCGAGAACCCCATGCCTCAACCGCGTCCCTACAAAGTTGCACTCAACGGCTACGGCCGGATCGGTCGTTGTGTCTTGCGTGCCCTGTTCGAGCGGGGGGCTGCGGCCGGGTTCGAGATTGTCGCGATCAACGATCTGGCCGACATGGCCAGCGTGGAATACCTGACACGCTTCGACTCCACCCACGGCCGGTTTCCCGGCGAGGTGAAGGTCGACGGCGACTGTCTGCATATCAATGGCAACTGCGTGAAGGTCCTGCGCAGTGCCACCCCCGAAGGCATCGATTGGGCGTCCCTGGGCGTCGATCTGGTGCTCGAATGTTCCGGTGCCTATCACACCCGTGAAGACGGCCAGCGTTTTCTCGACGCCGGCGCGCCGCGGGTGCTGTTTTCCCAGCCGATGGCCAGCGAGGCGGATGTCGACGCCACCATCGTCTACGGCGTCAACCAGGACTGCCTGACCGGCGCCGAGCTGCTGGTGTCCAACGCGTCCTGCACCACCAACTGCGGCGTGCCGCTGTTGCGCCTGCTGGACCAGGCCATCGGCCTGGAATACGTGTCGATCACCACCATCCACTCGGCGATGAACGACCAGCCGGTGATCGACGCTTATCACCACGAGGATCTGCGCCGCACCCGCTCGGCGTTCCAGTCGGTGATCCCGGTGTCCACTGGTCTGGCGCGTGGCATCGAACGGCTGTTGCCGGAACTTGCCGGGCGAATTCAGGCCAAAGCTGTGCGCGTGCCGACCGTCAACGTGTCCTGCCTCGACATCACGATGCAGACCGTGAGCGATACCGACACCGGAGAAGTCAACCGGATCCTGCGCGAGGCCGCCACCAGCGGTCCGCTCAAGGGGCTGTTGGCCTACACCGAGTTGCCGCACGCCAGCTGTGATTTCAACCATGATCCGCATTCGGCGATTGTCGATGCCAGCCAGACCCGTGTTTCCGGCCCGCGGCTGGTGAACATCCTGGCCTGGTTCGACAACGAATGGGGTTTTGCCAACCGAATGCTGGATGTTGCAGGACACTATCTGCAAACAGCTGCACCCAAAGCTGTCTCTTAACTTCCCGTTTCCAAAAAAACAGTAACCCAGGAATTGCGACCCATGACCGTGTTGAAGATGTCCGACCTCGATCTGCAAGGTAAGCGCGTACTGATCCGCGAAGACCTCAACGTCCCAGTCAAGGACGGTGTTGTCACCAGCGATGCGCGTATCCTGGCTTCGCTGCCGACCATCAAGCTGGCCCTGGAAAAAGGCGCGGCCGTGATGGTCTGCTCGCACCTCGGTCGTCCGACCGAAGGCGAATTCTCCGCCGAGAACAGCCTCAAGCCAGTGGCCGACTACCTGAGCCGGGCCCTGGGTCGTGAAGTGCCGCTGGTGGCCGACTACCTGGGCGGCGTCGAGGTCAAGGCCGGCGACATCGTGCTGTTCGAGAACGTGCGCTTCAACAAGGGCGAGAAAAAGAACGCCGACGAACTGGCCCAGCAATACGCCGCCCTGTGCGATGTGTTCGTGATGGACGCCTTCGGCACCGCGCACCGCGCCGAAGGTTCGACCCACGGCGTGGCCAAGTTCGCCAAGGTCGCCGCTGCCGGCCCGCTGCTGGCCGCCGAGCTGGACGCACTGGGCAAGGCCCTGGGCGCTCCGGCCAAGCCGATGGCCGCCATCGTCGCCGGCTCCAAGGTGTCGACCAAGCTCGACGTGCTCAACAGCCTGAGCCAGATCTGCGACCAACTGATCGTCGGCGGCGGCATCGCCAACACCTTCCTCGCCGCTGCCGGTCACCCGGTCGGCAAGTCGCTGTACGAGCCTGACCTGCTGGATACCGCTCGCACCATCGCCGCCAAGGTCAGCGTGCCGCTGCCGGTGGACGTGGTGGTGGCCAAGGAGTTCGCCGAAAGCGCGACCGCCACCGTCAAGCTGATTGCCGAGGTGGCTGCCGACGACATGATCCTGGACATCGGCCCACAGACCGCGGCGAACTTCGCCGAGCTGCTGAAGTCGTCCAAGACCATCCTGTGGAACGGTCCGGTCGGCGTGTTCGAGTTCGACCAGTTCGGCAACGGCACCAAGGTGCTGGCCCAGGCCATCGCGGAAAGCGCGGCGTTCTCCATCGCCGGCGGCGGCGACACCCTGGCGGCCATCGATAAATATGGCATAGCCGAGCAGATCTCCTACATTTCTACCGGCGGTGGCGCCTTCCTCGAATTCGTCGAGGGCAAGGTACTGCCGGCGGTCGAAGTCCTGGAAAGCCGGGCCAAAGCCTGAAGTCCCAATGGCCAGGCAAAGGAGTGTTCATATGGTCAAGACGTTACCGCTGTTGATCGTCGCGGGCTTGCTGGCCGGTTGCGGCAGCCAGCCTGCCCAGTCGGAGCCCGATTCGGCAGAGCCCGAGAAAGGCTGTTATCAGGCCGACTGGCAGGCCGAGACTGCGCCGGTGATCAACAAGCGCATGGGGCCCGATGGCCTGGACAAGTACGAGACTCCAGCCAAGGCCAAGGAACATGGTTGCCCTTGACGGGTCTGATTGGATAACGCGCTGTGCTGGCGGCCGTGGGCCGTCAGCCGAGGAACACCGATGAAAGGCTTTATCGCCGTGGCTGCGCTGGGATTGCTGGCAGGTTGCGCCAACTTCGACCTGTTCAAGCCGGCCGAGACGGATAACTGGACGACCTGGGTGTGCGACAGCCAGGCGCAAGTGGTCTGGCGCTACACCGACAGCAGCCGCAAGGAAGTCGATGTGCGGCTGGGCGGGGCCGACCAGGTCTATCGCCTGAAGCTGGAACCGAGCGGTTCCGGTTCGCTGTACAGCAACGACATGCTGGCGTTTCACGAAAAAGGTGACGAAGGCCTGGTTTACTGGGTCGCCACCAACGATTTGATCGGCCGCGGCTGTAAAGCGCCGTAGGCCGGGAGCCAATGCTGCACTGTAGGAGCGAAGCTTGCTCGCGATAGCGATCCGACCGTCAACAGAGATGTTGAATGTGCTGGCCCTGATCGCGAGCAAGCTTCGCTCCTACAGAGAGAGGCGCGGCTCTTGAGATTGATGCAGTAACGAATCCGCAGGCCGGGCTGACCCCCGATCTGCAATCACTTGAATAGCAGCCGCCGCTACGGCAGGCTTGCACGATTAACGACCCTCGACCGGGAGAGATACACACAATGGCACTCATCAGCATGCGCCAGATGTTGGACCACGCAGCCGAATTCGGCTACGGCGTTCCAGCCTTCAACGTCAACAACCTTGAACAGATGCGCGCCATCATGGAAGCAGCTGACAAGACTGACTCTCCGGTGATCGTCCAGGCTTCGGCCGGTGCCCGCAAATACGCCGGCGCGCCTTTCCTGCGCCACCTGATCCTGGCGGCGATCGAAGAATTCCCACACATCCCGGTGTGCATGCACCAGGACCACGGCACCAGCCCTGACGTCTGCCAGCGCTCGATCCAGCTGGGCTTCTCCTCGGTCATGATGGACGGCTCCCTCGGCGAAGACGGCAAGACCCCGACCGACTACGAGTACAACGTGCGCGTGACCCAGCAGACCGTGGCCATGGCTCACGCCTGCGGCGTTTCGGTAGAGGGCGAGCTGGGCTGCCTGGGTTCCCTGGAAACCGGCATGGCCGGTGAAGAAGACGGCATCGGCGCCGAAGGCGTGCTGGACCACAGCCAGATGCTGACCGACCCGGAAGAAGCCGCGGACTTCGTCAAGAAGACCCAGGTCGACGCCCTGGCCATCGCCATCGGTACCAGCCACGGTGCCTACAAGTTCACCAAGCCGCCTACCGGCGACGTGCTGGCCATCGACCGCATCAAAGAGATCCACAAGCGCATCCCCAACACCCACCTGGTGATGCACGGTTCGTCTTCGGTTCCACAAGAGTGGCTGGCGATCATCAACCAGTACGGCGGCGACATCAAAGAAACCTACGGCGTGCCGGTTGAAGAAATCGTCGAAGGCATCAAGTACGGCGTGCGCAAGGTCAACATCGACACCGACCTGCGCCTGGCGTCCACCGGTGCCATGCGTCGCCTGATGGCCACCAACCCGAGCGAGTTCGACCCGCGCAAGTTCTTCGGCGCTACCGTAACCGCCATGCGCGACGTGTGCATCGCCCGTTACGAAGCCTTCGGCACCGCGGGCAACGCTTCGAAGATCAAGCCGATCTCCCTGGAAGCGATGTTCCAGCGTTACCTCAAAGGTGAGCTGAACGCCAAGGTCAACTAAGCCTTAGCGTTGAACGAAAAAGCCCGCAGCGATGCGGGCTTTTTTGTGCCCGGTTTCCCTGATCTGGGTAGGAGCGAGGCTTGCNGCGAACGTCAGGCCCTCATCGCGGGCAAGCCTCGCTCCTACACCTACGCCATCAGGTTTCGTTGTGATCGATATCCAGCTTGTAGAAGGTCACCTTGCCGCCTTCGCTGGTGTAGCCGGTGTTGTCCTGCACGTACACGCCGGCCTTGAAGTACAGCGGCTTGTCGCGCCAGGTGGCGCTGATCTGGGTGTCCCATTGGTAGCCCGCGGCGCTGATGCCCAGGGCGCCGCCCGGGCTCAGGTGGATCAGGTAGGAGAACTCCCGGTCCAGTGGCACGTTCTGGGCGACGATGATCACCCGGCTTTCGGTATCGTCCGGACGCATGCGGACCTTGGCGACTATGTTGCCGCTCTGGGTGGTGGTCTTGTACTGGTACTCGACCTTCACCAGTGGCTTGGTGCTGTTGTAGGCATGGATCTGGCCGATGACGATCTTGCCCGTGGACGGCACCTGGTTCACCGCCAGGGTGGCGTAGAGCAGGTTGTCGGCTTCCGGGTAGGTCCAGTTTTTCAGGGTGCCGTTGGCGTAGGTTTCACGCAGCTCGCTGCGCGGGTAGATGGCGTTGGCGGTGCGGGAGCCGGTGACGGGCGACCAGAAGAACAGGGTGCCGGTGTCGGAATGGAAGTACTGATCCTTGAAACCACTCACCAGTTTGGGGGTGTCGATGGTCGCCGGTGGACTGCCTTCGGGAATGCTCAGATTCCAGGTTGCGAGGTCGATCATAGTCAAAGCTTCCCGATTTGATGCCGGATGAAAGCCGACAAAGGCTTTAGCCTGCGCGTTTGAAGGCGATCTTTATAAGCGTAGAAGGTGCTTTTGTTAATGCCCGTCCGGCGGATAATTGGCGTCAACCATATGTCGAAAAAATCCCTCCGTCAGTTTCATCCCCTATGGGGCTGACCGTTAGTCGGGAGCCTGGGGCTTTGGCTAAATGATGGCGCTGTGACAGCTTCTGCTTTGCAGGATCCGGGTCTAGAGTGAAGGCTCAGTTTTTGTCCGGTCTTCTTCGCAGGCCGGCCCTACACAGACAAGAGAAGCAGCATGGAATGCGCGCAAACTCGGCCAGGTGAAGCCAGCTCGGTCTTACTGATTGTTGATGATTACCCCGAAAACCTGCTCAGCATGCGAGCCCTCTTGCAGCGCCACGACTGGCAGGTCATGACCGCCGCCTCGGGTGTCGAGGCCCTGGGTCTGTTACTGGAACACGACATCGATCTGGTGTTGCTGGATGTGCAGATGCCGGAAATGGACGGTTTCGAAGTGGCTCGCCTGATGCGCGGCAGCCAGCGAACCCGCCTGACCCCGATCATTTTCCTCACCGCCAACGAGCAGTCCAAGGACGCCGTGATCAAGGGCTACGCCAGCGGCGCGGTGGATTACCTGTTCAAGCCGTTCGACCCGCAGATCCTCAAGCCCAAGGTCCAGGCGTTGCTGGAACAGCAGCGCAATCGCCGCGCGCTGCAGCGCCTGAGCCACGACCTGGAGAACGCCCGGGCCTTCAACGCCTCGGTGCTGGACAACGCCGCGGAAGGGATTCTGGTGGTGGACGAAGGCGGGATCGTCCGTTTCGCCAACCCGGCGATCTCGCGCTTGCTCAACGCCCCGGTGAGCGAGCTGGAGGGCTCGGCGCTGCTCGACTATCTGCAAAAGCCCCATGTACCGCTGTGGGACGAATCCGAACTGTTTGCCAGCTATCGCAAGGGCGAGACCTACCGCCTGCACGACGCCACCTTGCGTACCGTCCCGGGCCAGCAGGTGTCGGTGGCGTTGTCCTGCGCGCCGCTGCCGAGCGAGCAGAAGGCGATGGTGGTGACCCTGCTCGACATGTCGGAAGTCCGCCACCTGCATCAGCAACTGGAATACCAGGCGGTGACCGATCCGCTGACCGGCCTGCTCAACCGCCGCGGCTTCTACCAGACGGTGGAAAGCGTGTTGTTGCGCAGCGAGCGTTCGGACAAGTCGCTGGTACTGCTGTACCTGGACCTGGATGGTTTCAAGCGGGTCAACGATTCCCTGGGACATGACGCGGGGGACCGGGTGCTGCGCTGGGTGTCCGAGCAGATCAAGGCCTGCCTGCGTTCCTTCGACATCCTGGCGCGCATGGGCGGCGACGAGTTCACCGCCTTGCTGGAGCTGGAGTTCCCGGAACAGGCGGCGAAGATTTCCGAGAAGCTCATCGAGCGGATATCCATCTGTCAGCAGATCGACGGCCTGGATGTCGCCCTGGGGGCCAGCATCGGTATTGCCATCTACCCCGATTGCGGTTCCAACCTGGATGGCCTGATGCGCGCGGCGGACATCGCCATGTACGAGTCCAAGCGTGCCGGGCGCCAGCAGTACCGTTATTACGACCACGAAATGAACGGCCGCGCCCGTTCGCGGCTGATGCTCGAGGAAAGTGTGCGCAGCGCGGTCGAGCGCAAGGAGTTCAACCTGGTGTACCAGCCCCAGGTGGCGATTGCCGATGGGCGCCTGCGCGGTTTCGAAGCCTTGTTGCGCTGGCGGCATCCGAGCGTCGGCGATGTGCCGCCGGGGTTGTTTCTGCCGCTGCTGGAGGAAGCGCGGCTGATCAGTCGCCTGGGCAGCTGGATCTACCAGCAGAGTGCGAGCCAGCGGGCGTCCTGGAAAACGCTGTTCGCCGAACAGACTGTGTTGGCCGTGAGCCTGAGCGGCACCCAGTTCGCCATGCCGAACCTGGCCACCGAACTGCGCCAGGTCCTGGAGCGGCATGGCCTGGAACCGCGGCAGCTGGAGGTCGAAGTCACGGAGGATGCCTTGACCCAGAACCTCGATGAGTCGCGCAAGCAGCTGCGCCTGTTGCGCAGTCTCGGGGTGCGGGTGGCGCTGGACGATTTCGGCTCGGGCGCCTGTTCGCTGGCCCACCTGCGGGACCTGGAGCTCGATACCCTCAAGCTCGACCGCCACCTGATCGCCAGGCTGCCGGGCTCGACGCGGGACGCGACGCTGGCACGCTGCGTGATCGACCTGTGCAAGGCGTTCGGTGTGCTGGTGATCGCCGAGGGCGTGGAAACCCTGGAACAGTACCGCTGGCTGCAGGCCAACGGCTGCGAGTACGTGCAGGGTTTCCTGGTGGCGCGGCCGTCGATCGCCGCGGATGTCGAGCGCTTCGCCGAGCCCTTCGACTGGAGCGCGTTGCCGGGTTGAATTCGCTACACTGGCGGCCTTTCGTGATTGCGTTGCCGCCCCATGACCGCGTTGAAATACCTCCAGGCCTATCCCGCCACCCTGCAAGAACAAGTGCGCCAGCTGATCGCGCAAGGGCGGCTGGGCGATTACCTGAGCCAGCGTTACCCCGGCAAGCACGGGGTGCAGAGCGACAAGGCGCTGTACGGTTATGCCCTGGAATTGAAGCAGGAGTACCTGCGCAATGCCCCGGCCATCGACAAGGTGTTGTTCGACAACCGCCTGGACCTGACGCACCGCGCCCTGGGCCTGCACACCACGACCTCGCGGGTCCAGGGCGGCAAGCTCAAGGCCAAGAAGGAAATCCGCATCGCCTCATTGTTCAAGGAGGCGGCGCCGGAATTCCTGCGCATGATCGTCGTCCACGAGTTGGCGCACTTCAAGGAAAGCGAGCACAACAAGGCCTTCTACAAGCTCTGCGAGCACATGCTGCCGGGCTATCACCAACTGGAATTCGATCTGCGGGTCTACCTGACCTGGCGCGACCTGCAAGCGCGCCAGGGCGGGGCCGAGTGACCCCGGGCACAAGGAGCGGGCGATGGACGTGAGCAAGACCAAGAGCAGTTTTTACCGCCGGCTGTACGTGGCCTATCTGATCGACAGCGGCCTGGCCAGCAACGTCCCGGCCCTGACCGAGGCGACCGGCATGCCGCGGCGCACGGCGCAGGACACCATCGCCGCCCTGGCGGATCTGGATATCCTCTGTGAGTTCGAGCAGCAGGACGGCGCACGCAATCATGCCGGCAGCTATCGGATCAAAAGCTGGGGCGCGATCGACAAGGGCTGGATCGAGGCGAATCTGTCGCGGATCAAGGCGGTGCTGGAGTATCCCTGAGGGATCTCGGCAGCCCGTTGGTGCGGATGCGAACCTGCTGGCTGCAGCAGGCTCGCGATCGCGATATCAGCTGCGGCGCATGCCGATATGCGGGATATCGTCTTCCAGGTACTCCTCGCCCACCACGTTGAAGCCGTAGCGCCCGTAATACCCCTGCAAATGGGCCTGTGCCGACAGATAGATCGGCGTTTGCGGCCAGTGTTTCTGCGCCTGTTTCAGGGCGTGCTCCATCAGTTCATGGCCCAGCCCCTTGCCCCGTGCCTGCGGGGCGATCACCACGCGACCGATGACCACGTCGCCACCCTGGGAGACCGGGTCGAGCAGGCGCAGGTAGGCCACCAACTGGTCATCGTCCCAGGCCATCAGGTGGCAGGTGTCGCCTTCCAGGTCCTGGCCATCGACTTCCTGGTAGGCGCATTTCTGCTCGACCACGAAGACTTCGGTACGCAACTGCAGGATCGCGTACAGCTGCTCCTTGCCCAGATCGGTGTGGTGTTTGCAGACCCATTCGATTGTCATCGTTTCATCCTTTGGAAAGCTGTGCCCGGATGTTAAGCGCCTGGCGGGTGGCTTGTCTTGCCTGGCAGCGCAGTGGCGATTCTGTGAGGTAGGTCAAAATGCCATCATCGCGTTGGTTCGCGACTGTCTTCTTTGTGTAATCTGCGCTGAAGCGCTGTGCAGTGGCGCCCATAAGCTACTGTTAGGAGCTGGGTCGCGGCCGTCCACCGGCCGCAGGACCTCGAGTCTGGGCAAAAAACACGCAGGGCTGTCCGCCCGCTAAGGATCTTTTAGCATGCTGCGATTGCATCGAGCTTTTGCTTTGATCGGATTGCTGTTGCTGGGCCAGAGCGCTTATGCGGAAAAATTGCGATTGGTGGCCGACGCCTGGCCACCCTTTACGGATGCGACGCTGGTCAACGGCGGGCTGGCCACCGATATCGTCAGCACCGCGCTGGCCCGGGCCGGTTACGCCAGCGAGTTCGAACAGGTGCCCTGGGCGCGGGCCCTGTTCGGCGTCGGCGAGGGCCGTTACGACGTGCTGGTGAATGCCTGGTTCAATGAGGCGCGCACCCAGCTGGGGCAGTTCTCCTCGGAGTACCTGGTCAATCGGGTGCGTTTCATCCGGCGCAAGGATGCACCCATCGAATACACCAGCCTCAAGCAATTGCACCAGTACCCCATCGCGGTGGTGCGTGGTTATGCCTACTCCCCCGATTTCGACAGCGATCCGGAACTGCAGAAGGTCCTGGTGCACAACTTCGCGATGGCGGTGCGCATGCTGGCGGCCGACCGGGTCAAGCTGACCCTGGAGGACGAATATGTCGCTCGCTATTACCTGGCGCGGGAGTCGCCGCGGGTGCGCAATGCGGTGGAGTTCCTGCCCAATTCCCTGAGCGAGAACGGCCTGCATATCCTGGTCAGCTTGAAGAACCCCGAGCATGCGCAGATCGTGGCGAAGTTCGATCGGGAGATCGAAGCGATGAAAGCCGACGGCAGCTACGACCGCTTGCTGCGCCAGCACGGGATGTGAAAAGGCGTCATTAAAGCTGCTGCCGCAGGCTGGACGCCAAGGCCGAAACCTGCGGCGTGCTTGATAGCTTGCGCCTCCTGCGGAGGCGATCGCAGCCTGCGGCAGCGGCTACGCGGCCTGTTCTTCGCCAGTGTCCTTGATCAGGTGTGCCGCCAGGGTCCGCAAGGGGCCCAGTTGGCGGCAGATCAGCGCCAATTGGGTCTGCACCAGGCGCTGGCTTTCATCGATCTCATCCGGCATCTGCTCCAGCTCGTTGGCCAGGGCTTCTTCGGCATCGCTCTGGATTGCCACCGGCTGCTTGTTCGCCAGGCCCTGGGCGATTTCATCGATGCTGCTGGCCAGGCTGACCCCGGCCCCGTCGATCAACTGTTCGCGGACTTCCGCCGGCAACTGGGTTTCCCGGTGCGCGCCGAGGCCGGAGAGGTAACTGAGCAGGGTGTGCGACAGCACCAGGAAGCGGAAGCCCACGTCCGCTTCCTTACGGAAATGCCCGGGTTCCATCAGCATGTTGGCCAGGGTGGTGGACAACGCCGCGTCGGCGTTGTGGGCATTGCGCCGGGCCAGGCGGTAAGCCAGGTCGTCGCTCTTGCCGGCCGCGTACTGCTGCATGATCTGGCGCAGGTAGATGCTGTTGCAGGTCAGGGTATTGGCCAGCACCTTGTTCAGGCGTCGGCCCTGCCAGTCCGGCAGGAACAGGAACACCGCCAGGCCGGCGATCAGGCTGCCCAGCAGGGTATCGAACAGGCGCGGCAGCAACAGCCCATAACCGTCGCCCACCTGGTTGAAGCAGAACAGCACCATGATGGTGATGGCGGCGGTGGCCAGGGTGTAGCGGGTGGTGCGGTTGGTAAAGAACACCACCCCGGCGGCGATGGCGAACAGCGACTGCACCAGCGGGCTGGGAAACAGGTCGAACAGCGCCCAGGCGACCACCAGGCCGATGGCGGTGCCGATGATCCGCTGGCCCAGCTTGCGCCGCGTGGCGCCGTAGTTCGGCTGGCAGACGAACAGCGTGGTGAGGATGATCCAGTAACCCTGGGACGGGTGGATCAGGTGCACCATGCCGTAGCCGATGGTCAGGGCCAGGGGCAGGCGCAGGGCGTGGCGAAACAGCAGCGACGTCGGGGTCAGCTGGGTGCGCAGGCGGGTCCAGACGTCCTTGAGGTTGCGCGGCGAACGGTCCAGCAGGCTGCTGTCGGTGGCGTCGGCGAGGGCGTCGGGGTTGCTGGCGTCACTGAGCAGGCGGTCGAGGGTGCCGAGGTTGGCGGCCAGCGCCCGCAGCGAACGCAGCAGGCCGCGCCAGGCCGGGTTGCTCTGGATGCGCAGGTGTTCCAGGGAGGCGTGCAGGTCGCTCAGGGCCTCGGCGAAGCTGGCGTCGTAGACAAAGGGCTGGCGCAGCTGGATGGACTCGCCCAGAGCCCGGCAAGCCTTGCCTTGCTGGCGCAGCAGGCGCTGGCAACGGAACAGCACATCGCTGTGGAAGAAGGCATCGGCCAGGGCGTTGTAGGGGTAGTGGGACGAGCTGGCGCGTTCGTGGATGTCCTGGGCGAGGAAGTACAGCTTCAGGTAGCGGCTGACCTTCGAGCCCGGCCGGCCGTTGCCGACCCGGTGCAGGATGATTTCCTTGGCGGCGTTCAGGGCCGCCACCACCCGGCCGTTCTGCTGCGCCAGTTCCAGCCGGCGCGCTTCCACGTCCAGCTGGCGGATCGGTTCGAACAGCGATGACTTGAGCTTGAGGTAATAGCCCAGCTCGCGGAACAGGCGCGCCAGGCTCTGCTGCACCGGCTGGTTGGAAAACATCGCCTGCCACAGCACCGACAGCAGGCCGTACCAGGCGGCGCCGGCCACCAGCAGCAGCGGTTCGTGCCAGAAGTCGGTGACGGCGCCGCCGCGCTGGTCCACGCCGATCATGGTGTAGACCGACAGGATCAGCGTCGCCGAGGCAATAGCCCCGTAACGTTCGCCCAGGGCGCCGAGCATGGTCAGGCCGAAACTGGCCAGTGCCAGGGCGATGACGAAGATCCAGGGGTAGGGGAACAACAACTCGACGGAAAGGGCGGCGACGCTGAAGCACACCAGGGTCACGGCCAGGGCATTGATCCGGCCTTGCCAGCTGTCGTCGGTCTCGGCCAGGGCGCTGGCGATAATCCCCAGGAACAGCGGGATCAACAAAGCCATTTCGTCCTGGTACCAGCACAGCGCCATGCTCCCGGTCAGAGCGATGAACACCCGCACGCTGTAGCTGAATTTATCCAGCGCCCAAAGGCGCCGCAGTGACTGACGAAAGCTGGTCGATGACATGAAGTGAGAAAGCCTTCCGGGGCGATGCCGCTAAATTGAGCCAGTATTGACGACCGCGCAATGGGGTCGTCACATCCGACAGCAAATTCTGTTCCCGCCCGGAGCCGGAGTGTTCATCCGGCGTGTTGCCGGACGCTCACTGTAGCCGCTGCCGAAGGCTGCGATCGACCCGAAGGGGCGCGGCGATCTGACGTCCCCTGAGGTCCTGCGGACCTATCGCAGCCTGCGGCAGCGGCTACAGGTCAGGTGGATGCCGGCGCTTCAGACGTACTGTGCGGCCGCGTAGCCGGAGGCCCAGGCCCACTGGAAGTTGAAGCCGCCCAGGTGGCCGGTGACGTCCAGCACCTCGCCGATGAAATACAGCCCCGGGCTCTTCAGCGATTCCATGGTCTTGGACGACACCTCGCGGGTGTCGACGCCGCCCAGGGTCACCTCGGCGGTGCGATAACCCTCGGTGCCGGCGGGCACCAGTTGCCAGCTCGCCAGCTTGCTGGCGATGTCCGCCAGTTCGGCGTGGGTGTATTGCTTCATCGGCTTGGAGACGAACCAGCTGTCGGCCAGCAGGCTGGCCATCTTCTTGGTGAAGATCTCGCCAAGCAGGGTCTTGAGCTCGCTGTTGGGACGTTCGGCCTGCTGCTGTTGCAGCCAGCCCGGCACGTCGTGGTCCGGCAGCAGGTTGATCTCCAGCATGTCGCCGGGTTGCCAGTACGAGGAAATCTGCAGGATCGCCGGGCCGCTCAGGCCGCGGTGGGTGAACAGGATGTTCTCGCGAAAGCTCATGTCGTTGCAGCTCACCAGGCAGTCCACCGAGGTGCCGGACAACTCGCCGCACAGCTCCTTGAGCTGGTCGGTGATGGTGAACGGCACCAGGCCCGCGCGGGTCGGCAGCAACTCGTGGCCGAACTGCTTGGCCACCTGATAACCGAAGCCGGTGGCGCCCAGGGTCGGAATCGACAGGCCGCCGGTGGCGATCACCAGGGATTCGCACTGCAGCTGGCCGAGGGTGGTTTCCAGCAGGTAGCCGGCGTCGAGCTTCTCGATCTGCTGGATCGAGGTGTCCAGGTGCAGCTGCACGCCGACCTGGTCGCACTCGTCGAGCAGCATGCCGAGGATGTCGCTGGACTTGTTGTCGCAGAACAGCTGGCCGAGCTTTTTCTCGTGGTACGGCACGCCGTGCTTGGCCACCAGGCCGATGAAGTCCCACTGGGTGTAGCGGGCCAGGGCCGACTTACAGAAGTGCGGGTTCTGCGAGAGGAAGTTGCCGGGCTCGGTGTACATGTTGGTGAAGTTGCAGCGCCCACCGCCGGACATAAGGATCTTCTTGCCGGCCTTGTTGGCGTGGTCCAGCAGCATCACCTGGCGACCACGACCGGCCGCGGTCAGCGCGCACATCAACCCTGCGGCGCCAGCGCCAATGATCACGACTTCGGTAGAGCGCAAAACGGTGTCCTCACACAAGTGTCGCAGCAACCCCGTTCCCGTAGGAGCGAGGCTTGCCCGCGATGAACGATAACGCGNNCGCTCCTACAAGAGCGTGGTGGTATTACAGGATGCGCACGCGCAGCGAACGGCCCTTGATCTTGCCGCTGTTCAGGCGTTGCAGGGCCTGCTTGGCGATGCCGCGGTCCACGGCGACATAGGCCTGGAAGTCGAAGATCGCGATCTTGCCGACCTGGGTGCCGGGGATGCCGGCTTCACCGGTCAGGGCGCCGAGGATGTCGCCCGGACGCACTTTGTCCTTGCGCCCGGCGCCGATGCACAGGGTGCTCATGGCCGGCAACAGCGGGCCGCCGCCCTGGGATTTCAGGCTGTCGATCTGTTCCCAGTTCAAGGGCGACTTCTGCAGTTGCTCGATGGCCTGGGCGCGGTGCGCTTCGGACGGCGCCACCAGGCTGACCGCCAGGCCCTTCTCGCCGGCGCGGCCGGTGCGGCCGACGCGGTGGATGTGGATCTCCGAATCCCGTGCCAGCTCGACGTTGATCACCATGTCCAGGGCATCGATGTCCAGGCCGCGGGCGGCCACATCGGTGGCCACCAGCACCGAGGTGCTGCGGTTGGCGAACATCGCCAGCACCTGGTCGCGGTCGCGCTGTTCCAGGTCGCCGTGCAGGCCTACCGCGGACATGCCCTTGGCGGTCAGGTGGTCGACGGTTTCCTGGACCTGCTGCTTGGTGAAGCAGAAGGCCACGCAGGATTGCGGGCGGAAGTGGTTCAGCACCTTGACCACCGCGTCGATGCGTTCTTCCGGCGAGATCTCGTAGAAGCGCTGCTCGATCTGGCTGTCGGCGTGCAGGGCTTCGGCCTTCACCTGCTGCGGGTCGCGCATGAACTTCGAGGCTAGCTGCTTGATGCCCACTGGGTAGGTGGCGGAGAACAGCAGGGTCTGCCGGCGCTCGGGGGTGTAGGCGATGATTTCTTCGATCGGGTCGTAGAAGCCCATGTCCAGCATGCGGTCGGCTTCGTCGAGGACCAGAGTGTTGAGACCGTCGAGCTTCAGCGAACCTTTGCGCAGGTGCTGGGACAGGCGGCCCGGGGTGCCGACGATGATGTGCGCGCCGTGTTCCAGCGAGGCGATCTGCGGGCCGAAGGACACGCCGCCGCACAGGGTCAGGACCTTGATGTTGTCTTCGGAGCGGGCCAGGCGACGGATTTCCTTGGCCACCTGGTCGGCCAGCTCGCGGGTCGGGCAGATCACCAGGGCCTGGCAACCGAAATAGCGCGGATTGATCGGGTTCAGCAGGCCGATGCCAAACGCGGCGGTCTTGCCGCTGCCGGTCTTGGCCTGGGCGATCAGGTCCATCCCCTTGAGGATCACCGGCAAGCTTTGCGCCTGCACCGGCGTCATCTGGGCATAACCGAGTGAGTCGAGGTTAGCCAGCATGGCGGCGGACAGCGGCAAAGTATTAAAAGCGGTGGCAATGGTGGTCACGGGACGGGCCTGCAAAACAAAATGTCGCGCAGTGTATCAGTCCCGCTCCCGTTACCTGCAATTTCTGGACGAAAAGTAGCCAGATATTCCGCCCTATCCCCTGTAGGAGCGAAGCTTGNCAGATACACCGCCTCGCGAGCAAGCTTCGCTCCTACCGTCGGTTGCAGTCGGTTGCGGTCAATGCTCGATGTGCTGTTCCTGGGGCGCTTTTGCCCGTTTGCCATCCTTGGGCGACAGCTGCAGGAAGATCGCCGCCGCCAGCATCGCCATGATCCCCACCGTGAGGAAGGTCAGCTGGAAGGCGCCGAGCACGGTGCTCACGCCGTCGTTGCCGACTTCGGCGGTGAAACCGCCGAGCAGCGCGCCGGCGCAGGCCACCCCCAGGCTCAGGGACAGTTGCGCCACCACCGACAGCAGGCTGTTGCCGCTGCTGGCGGAGGCATCGTCGAGGTCGATCAGGGTCACGGTGTTCATCGCCGTGAACTGCAGCGAGTTGATCGCCCCCAGCACCGCCAGCATGCCCAGCAGCAGCGGGTAGGGTGTCTGCTGCGTGACCAGGCCCATGCTGGCGAGCATGATCCCCAGCGCCAGGGTGTTGCCGGTGAGGACGATGCGATAGCCCAGGCGTTCGATCAGTGGGCGGGCGATGGACTTGGCCAGCATCGCCGCGGCGGCCAGCGGCAGCATGCTCATCCCGGCCTGGGACGGTGAATAACCGAGGGCCACTTGCAGCAGCAGCGGCACCAGGAACGGCAGGGCGCCGCTGCCGAGGCGGGCGAACAGGTTGCCGAGGATGCCCACGGCAAAGGTCCGCACCTTGAACAGCGAAGGCGCGAACAGCGGATTGTCGATGTGCCCGGCCCGCAGCCAGTAGGCCGCGAGGCAGGCCAGGCCGCCGAACAGCAGCAACATCACCCGCAGGTGTGGCAGGTGCAGTTCGCCCAGGCCTTCCATGGCGATGGTGATCAGCACCATTGCTGCGCCGAACAGCAAAAAGCCCAGGCTGTCGAAACGTGTGCGCTCGCTGCCGCGCAGGTCGGGAATGAACTTCCAGACGGCATAACAGCCGATCACGCCCACCGGCAGGTTGATCAGGAAGATCCAGTGCCAGGTCAGGTACTGCACCATCCAGCCACCCATGGTCGGGCCGATCAGCGGGCCAAGCAGTCCGGGAATGGTGATGAAGCCCATGATCCGCACCAGCTCCGAGCGCGGGTAGGCGCGCAGTACCACCAGCCGGCCGACGGGCAGCATCAGAGCACCGCCCAGGCCCTGGATCACCCGGGCGCCGACCAGCAGGCTCAGGGAATTGGACAGGGCGCAGAGCAACGAGCCGATGCTGAACAGCAGGATGGCGCCGAAGAAAATCTTCCGCGTGCCGAAGCGGTCGGCGATCCAGCCGGAGGCCGGGATCAGCAGCGCCACGGTGAGCATGTAGGCGATGACCACGCCCTGCATGCGCAACGGATCTTCCGCCAGGTCGCGGGCCATGGCCGGCAGGGCGGTGTTGAGGATGGTCCCGTCGAGGGATTGCATGAAAAAGGCGATGGCCACCACCCAGGGCAGCCAGCGGGCGGTGGTGGCGTCAAGCTCGGCACGGTTGGGCATGGGACCTCTTTCTCGTTATGAACACCTATCCCCCTGTAGGAGCGAAGCTTGCTCGCGATAGCGGCATAACATTCGACATCGATGTCGAAGATCAACCGCTACCGCGAGCAATCGAGCATTGACCGGTTGCCCCTGCAATCGCATCGCGGGNCCCGCGATGACGGTTACAAGGTCAACGTCAGCCGGCTCACCAACGCGCCCGGCAGCTGCGCCGAGGCGGTCTGGCGCTGGCTGTAGGTGCTGGCCGACAGCAGCAGCTCGCGCTCCCGGGTCAGGCCTTCCAGGTGCGAACCCAGCAGGCTGTAGACGCTGTCATCGAAACGCATGGTGCTGACAGGTGCCTGGATCTCGCCGTTCTCCACCCAGAAGGTGGCGAAGCGGGTCATGCCGGTCAGGCGCGCCGCCGGCTGGTCCGAGTAGTTCAGGTACCACAGGTTGCTGATGTACAGGCCGGTGCCCAGTTGCTTGAGGATGTCCTGCTGCGACAACTGCCCGGGCGCCATGTTCAACGCGCTGGGGTATTCGCCGCTGCCGGCGCCGTTGGTGGCCAGGCTGTATTCGGCGGCGCTGCGCGAGTTGATCAGTTGCCCCTGGGCGACGCCGCCGGCGATCAGCGACAGGTCGCTGCGCGGGTAGCCTTCATCGGAAAATGCTGGGCTCAATGAACCAGTGACCTGCTCGTCCAGCGACACCAGGGGGCTCAGGCTGGCATCGCCGGCATAGAGCTTTTGCAGCGGGCTGTGCTTGCTGGCAATGGACTGGGCGGAAAAACCGCCCCAGCTCAGCATGCCCATGATTTCCTCCAGGGCCGCCGGCGCCAGGTAGGCGCGATACTGCCCGGGCGCCAGGGTGCGCAGCGGTCGTCCGAGAAACGCCAGCTGTTCCCGGGCCTGCTGGAAGCGCTGGGCGAAGCCTTGGCTGCTCCATTCGTGCCCGGCGTAGCTGGCTTTGACGGCCTGGCCATTCTCGTGGAACAGGCTGAAGTCGAAGTTGAAACTGTTGGCCTGATGCCAGCCAAAGGCCCCCGAGGAGCTGGCAAAACCACGGCTGATCGGGCCGGCGGCATAGAACCCCACCAGGTCCAGCCCGGCGGCGGCCTGGCCGATTTCGGCCACTACCTGCTCGCTGCTGGGCAGCGGGTGCTCCTGCACATTGTGGGTGTTCCAGGCGTCGTGGTTGAGC
This sequence comes from Pseudomonas sp. 22526, assembly GCF_052044735.1. Classification (NCBI taxonomy): domain Bacteria; kingdom Pseudomonadati; phylum Pseudomonadota; class Gammaproteobacteria; order Pseudomonadales; family Pseudomonadaceae; genus Pseudomonas; species Pseudomonas sp. 22526. Next base: position 172,042 of record NZ_JBQENK010000012.1, on the reverse strand, counting down.
AGCAGGTACGGGTCCTGGGGCAGCAGCGGCAGGGTCTCGCGCAATTGCTGCAGGCCTTCGGCCAGGCGCTGGATGTCGACCAGCGGGTCGCCGGCGAGGGTGATGCTGAGGTCGGCATGGCGCCCGCCATCGATCAGCTTGAAGCCGAGGCTGGCCTGCTGCACTTGCCCGGCTTGGCGCACCTTGGCGTGGTTGAAGCGGATGAACTGCGAAGACTCGGCGGCGTAGCTCAGGGTGAACTGTTCGGGCTCGCGCACGGCATCGCGCAGCCATTGCACCAAAGCCTTGAACTGCTCGGCCTGATTCAGGGACGTACTCATCAGGCGTCTCCTCCAAATACATCGACATTGCTGAAAACACAGGCCGGCGAGGCGTGGCCGACGCGGATCACCTGGTTCGGTTCGCCCTTGCCGCAGTTCGGCGTGCCCAGGACCTTGAAGGTGCTGGCGTCGCCGACGGCGCTGAGGCTCTTCCAGAAGTGCGCGGAAATCGCCCGGTAGTTGGGGTTTTTCACCACGCCCTTGAGTTCGCCGTTCTCGATCAACTGACCCCATTCACAGCCGAACTGGAATTTGTTGCGCGCATCGTCGATGGACCAGGAGCGGTTGGTGGACATCAGGATGCCGTTCTCGATACCGCCGATCAGCTGCGCCAGCGGCTGGTCGCCGGGCTCGATGTTGAGGTTGGCCATGCGGTCGATGGGCGGGCGGTTCCAGCCGCAGGCGCGGCTGTTGGCCACGCCGTCGAGGCCGGCGCGGAATTGCGAGAGCGCGCCGCCCAGCGGGCGCAGCAGCAGGCCTTGCTTGATCAGGAACTGCTTGCTGGCGGCCGTGCCGTCGTCGTCATGGCCGTAGCTGGCCAGTTGCTCGGGAATATCCGGGTCGAAGGTCACGTTGAGCAGGCTGGAGCCATATTGCAGGCTGCCGAAGTCGCTGCTTTTCACGAAGCTGGTGCCGGCGTAGTTGCGTTCGTCGCCGAGGATGCGGTCCAGTTCCAGCGGGTGGCCGATGGATTCGTGGATCTGCAGCATCATCTGGTCCGGCATCAGCAGCAGGTCGCGCGGGCCCTGGGGCGTATTGGGCGCCAGCAGCAGTTGCAGCGCCTGGTCGGCGACCTGGGTTCCGGCACCGATCAGGCCGCAGCGGCTGATCACGTCGGCGCCGCCCTGCTGGCCGAAGTTCTCGCGGCCCAGGCTGCGGGTCTGGCTGTCATTGCCGTCGTAGGCGGTGACGTCCATGCCCGGGTAGACGAAACGCTGGGCCTGGCGCAGTTCGGCGCCGGCGCTGTTGAGGTAGATCTGCTCGACATGGGTGAGGCCGAGGCTGACCTGCCAGTTCACCAGGCGCTCGTCCTTGGGCACGGCCGCGGACTCGTCGCCGAGCAACTGGTAGCAGTCGCTCAGGGATGGAAAGGGCTGCTCGAGGTTGGGCGAGAAGTAATCGGCGCGGTCGCTGGACACCGGCTGTTCGCGCAGGTCGAGCAGGGCGTGGGCGGCGATCAGCCGGGCCTGTTGCTCGGCGCGTTGCAGCGCGGCCTGCAGGCCGTTTTGCGACAGGTCGTTGGTCGCGGCGTAAGCCTCGACGCCATTGACCCGCACGGTGAGCATCGCGCCTTCGTCGCGGCTCAGGCTCGGCGGCTCCGCCACGTTCTTGCGCACCGACAGGTACTGGCCGGATTCGCGCACGTAGCGCAGGGAAAAGAATTCGGCGCCCGTGCGCAAGGCAGCGAAGCGCTGCTTGAGCTGGGGGTGGAAATCGAACATGTGAGGAACCTCCATGTGAACAGCAGTAGCTTCGGGCCAAGGTTTTCTGTAGGAGCAGCCGGTCGACGCTCGATTGCTCGCGATAAAGCCCGAAGGGCTTTGCGGCAAGGTCGAAAAGGTCTTGGGGAGTGCTGGCGAGCGCCTAGATTAGGCCTGCGCGATAGGCGGTATCAAGCGGGGAAGGGGGAGGAAATGTTGGAGAACTGTAGTTGTGGCCAATGGCTGTGATTCGGCGATCGGGTCAATGCCTGATGAATCGGGGTGACTGGTTTGCGTCGGCTTCGCCGCCGATCGCAGCCTGCGGCAGCGGCTACAGGCCGGATACAGCAAAACGGCGCCGATCGTTGCGATCGGCGCCGTTCGACGTTACTGCGCGGTAGCGCTCACTTCGCGTACCGGCTTGCCACGTACCGGGGCATCGCCCGCCACGTAGTAGGCCGCCTTGCTGCGTGGCAGAGGCTGACGGCCACGGATCTTGTCGGCGATTTTCTCCGCCATCATGATCGTCGGCGCGTTCAGGTTGCCGGTGGTGATGATCGGCATGATCGAGGCATCGACCACGCGCAGACCCTGCATGCCATGCACGCGACCCTGGCCATCGACCACGGCCATGTCGTCGGTGCCCATCTTGCACGAGCAGGATGGGTGGAATGCGGTTTCGGCGTGCTCGCGGATGAATTTATCCAGCTGCTCGTCGGTCTGCACTTCGATGCCCGGGCTGATTTCGCGGCCGCGGAAGGCGTCCAGTGCCGGCTGTTGCATGATTTCCCGGGTCAGGCGGATGCCGTCGCGGAATTCCTGCCAGTCCTGCTCGGTGGCCATGTAGTTGAACAGGATGCTCGGGTAGTCGCGCGGGTTCTTCGACTTGAGCTGGATCCGCCCGCGGCTTGGCGAACGCATGGAGCCCATGTGCGCCTGGAAGCCGTGTTCCTGTACGCCGTTGCTGCCGTTGTAGTTAATCGCCACCGGCAGGAAGTGGTACTGGATGTTCGGCCATTCGAACTCTTCGCGAGTGCGGATGAAGCCGCCGGCTTCGAACTGGTTGCTGGCGCCGATGCCGGTGCCGTTGAACAGCCACTCGGCACCGATGGCTGGCTGGTTGTACCAGAGCAGCGACGGGTATAGCGAGACTGGCTGGGTGCAAGCGTACTGCAGGTACAGCTCCAGGTGGTCCTGCAGGTTCTCGCCGACGCCCGGCAGGTCATGGACCACCGGGATGTCCAGGCTTTCCAGCAGGGCACGCGGGCCGACGCCGGAACGTTGCAGCAGTTGTGGCGAAGCGATTGCGCCACTGCACACCAGCACTTCCTTGCGGGCACGGGCTTCGACGCGCTCTTCGGCGGAGCCGACCAGGTAACGCACGCCAACCGCACGCTTGCCTTCGAACAGGATCTTGTCGGTCAGGGCGTGGGTGACGATGCTCAGGGTCGAACGCTTTTTCGCGGTGTCGAGGTAGCCGCGAGCGGTACTGGAGCGACGGCCTTTAGGCGTCACGGTGCGGTCCATCGGACCGAAACCTTCCTGCTGGTAGCCGTTGAGGTCTTCGGTACGCGGGTAACCGGCTTGCACGCCGGCTTCGACCATGGCGTGGAACAGCGGGTTGTTGCCGGCTTTCGGCGTGGTCACGCTGACCGGGCCTTCGCCGCCGTGGTAGTCGTTCGGGCCGATGTCACGGGTTTCCGCCTTGCGGAAGTACGGTAGGCAGTCCAGGTAGGTCCAGTCTTCCAGGCCTGGCAGTTTGGCCCAGCCGTCGTAGTCCATGGCGTTGCCGCGGATGTAGCACATGCCGTTGATCAGCGAAGAGCCGCCCAGGCCCTTGCCGCGACCGCATTCCATCCGGCGGCCGTTCATGTACGGCTCTGGATCGGTTTCGTAGGCCCAGTTGTAGCGGCGGCCTTGCAGCGGGAACGCCAGGGCGGCAGGCATCTGGGTACGGAAATCGAAACGGTAGTCCGGGCCGCCGGCTTCGAGCAGCAGCACGGTGACGCCTTCGTCTTCGGTCAGACGGGTCGCCAGGGTGTTACCGGCGGAGCCGGCACCGATGATGATGTAATCGTATTCTTGGGACATTGAATGCACCCTCTTTGGAGTTGGTCAGGTCTGGCCATGGCGAGTGCTGCGCACTCGATCGCGGGCAAGCTCCGCTCCTACAGGAGATTTGCGTGCTTCTGTAGGAGCGAGGCTTGCCCGCGAAGACGGCCTCGCAGGCGAAGCGAATTTCGCCTTAGAACACTGAGGCGTAGTCGCCCAGCTCGACCTGTACCGATTTGATGCGGGTGAAGTTGTTCAGCGAGCTGATGCCGTTCTCGCGGCCAACACCCGACTGCTTGTAGCCACCGACCGGCATCTTGGCGTCGGATTCGCCCCAGGCGTTGATCCAGCAGATACCGGCTTCCAGCTGATGAATCACGCGGTGCGCGCGGTTCAGGTCGCGGGTTACCACACCGGCGGCCAGGCCGAAGTCGGTGTCGTTGGCGCGACGGATCACTTCTTCTTCGGTTTCGTAGGTCAGGATGCTCATCACCGGGCCGAAGATTTCTTCGCGAACGATGGTCATCTCGTCGGTGCAGTCGGTGAACACGGTCGGTGCCACGAAAGCGCCTTTGCCGAATGCGCCGTCGGTCAGGCGTTCGCCGCCGCACAGCAGGCGGGCGCCTTCTTCCTTGCCCTTGGCGATGTAGCCCAGCACGCTTTCCATGTGGGCGAAGCTGACCAGCGGGCCGAAGTTGGTGTTTTCGTCTTCCGGGTTGCCAACGCGAATGCGCGCGACGCGCTCGACGATCTTGGCTTCGAAAGCGGCTTTCAGGTGGCTCGGTACGAAGACGCGGGTGCCGTTGGTGCAGACCTGGCCGGAGCTGTAGAAGTTGGCCATCATCGCAGTGTCGGCGGCGCGATCCAGGTCGGCGTCGTCGAAGATGATCAGTGGCGACTTGCCGCCCAGTTCCATGGTCACGTCTTTCAGCGAGGAGCTGGAAGCGCTGGCCATGACCTTCTTGCCGGTGTCGGTGCCGCCGGTGAAGGAGACTTTCTCGATGCGCGGGTGTTCGGTCAGCCAGGTGCCGACTTCGCGGCCGCTACCGGTCAGGACGTTGAACACGCCAGCCGGAACGCCGGCTTCGGTGTAGATCTCGGCCAGTTTCAGGGTGGTCAGCGAGGTGACTTCGCTTGGCTTGAAGATCATCGCGTTACCGGCCGCCAGGGCTGGCGCGGATTTCCACAGGGCGATCTGGATCGGGTAGTTCCACGCGCCGATACCGGCCACGACGCCCAGCGGCTCGCGACGGGTGTAGACGAACGAAGTGGTGCGCAGCGGGATCTGCTCGCCTTCGATGGCCGGTACCAGGCCTGCGTAGTATTCCAGCACGTCGGCGCCGGTGACGATGTCGACATACTTGGTTTCGGAGTAGGCCTTGCCGGTGTCCAGGGTTTCCAGGGCAGCCAGTTCGTCGTTGCGCTCGCGCAGGATGTCCACGGCGCGACGCAGGATGCGCGAACGCTCCATGGCGGTCATGGCAGCCCAGATCTTCTGGCCTTTCTCGGCGCTGACGACAGCGCGCTCGACGTCTTCTTTAGTCGCACGTTGCACTTGAGCGAGGACTTCACCGTTGGCCGGGTTGATGGCGTCGAAGGTGGCGTCGCTGCCGGCGTCGGTGTAGCCGCCGTCAATGTAGAGTTTTTGCAGTTCGAAACGGGCCATATAGTCCTCGCAAGTGCATAAGTGGTTGGCGTTAACCACTGGGCACGCCATGTAGCCTGGGCGTGCTGGTCAGTGGCAGTTCAGGGGGCCGAGCGTCTTGTAATGTGCTCTAGCGCTCCTGCTTAGCCAGTTGGAAATCCATGTATTCGTAAGCGATCCGGTGCGCCTGCTCGGTGTCGAAAGCATCTCCCGACAGCGCGCCGCGCAACCACAAACCGTCGATCAGGGCTGCCAGGCCTCGCGCTGCGCTGCGTGCATCATCCAGCGGCAGGACGCGGCGGAACTGGCAGCACAGGTTGGAATACAGGCGGTGATCGTTGATCCGCTGCAACCTGTGCAAAGACGGGTGGTGCATGCTGGTGGCCCAGAAGGCCAGCCAGGTTTTCATTGCCGGGCCATTGACCTGGCTGGCGTCGAAGTTGCCTTCGATGATCACCTGGAGGTGCGCCCGCGGGCTGCTGTCCTCCAGCGCCTGACGGCGCGCGGTGACGTTCTCGCTGAGGACACTCATCAGATACTGCGCCGTGGCGGCGATCAGGCCGTTCTTGTCCTGAAAGTAGTGACTGATGATGCCGTTCGAGACACCGGCCAAACGGGCGATCAGCGCAATGCTGGCGTCCCCCATCCCGACCTGATCGACCGCCAGCAACGTGGCTTCGATCAACTGCTGGCGGCGTATGGGTTGCATACCGACCTTGGGCATCTTGCACATCTCCTTAGGCCTGCTGGCAGTCGTGAAACGGCTACCGGCGTGAGGGCCAGTCTATTTTGTTTTGATTGAACGTTCAATCAACAAAGAATAAGATCTGCGACAAATCGTCGCTGCCTCCAGGTCCTTCCTGCGTGTAGATGGCGGAAAAGCGACCTCCGAAAAAGTCTGAAACCCAAGCAGGGCATAGCGTGAGCCAGCGAGGACGGATGTGTTGAATGGGCAAGACGCTTAAGGCCAGGTGACGAACTGCACGTTTGCACTCGGCCTTCGACGCTGGTTCTCAACGCAACTCCTGCAGGTTCGGGCTTTTTTCGGGGTGTCTTTATATCACCCGTCGGTCGGCTGCCAACTAACCGATTGGTCGGGTGCCGTGTTGCCTTGTGTTCTTCTCTCGCACTGCCTGGAGCATCTGTGCCATGAGTTCTGCCTCTCTTATAAAGACCCCACCGGAAAAGGTGCGGGTCAACGGTTGGGTGTTCTACACCTCTACCGCGCTGATCCTGTTGCTGACCGCCATTCTGATCATCGCCCCGCAAGAGGCCGGCAGATTGCTCGGCATTGCCCAGGCCTGGTTGTCCCGCAGCTTCGGCTGGTACTACATGGTGGTGATCGCCGCCTACCTGGTCTTCGTCGTCGGCCTGGCGTTTTCCTCCTATGGCAAGCTCAAGCTGGGGACCAAGCAAGACACCCCGGATTTCAGTTATGGCGCCTGGGCCGGCATGCTGTTCTCGTCCGGTATCGGTATCTCGCTCTTGTACTTCGGCGCTTCCGAACCGCTGGACCACTACTTCAACCCGCCTGAAGGCGTACCGGGCAGCAACCAGGCCGCGCGCCAGGCGCTGCAGCTGACGTTCCTGCACTGGGGCCTGCACGGCTGGGCGATCTACGCCCTGGTCGGCCTGGCCGTGGCCTACTTTGCCTACCGTCACAACCAGCCGCTGGCGCTGCGTTCGGCGCTGTATCCGCTGGTGGGCGAGCGCTGGGTCAAGGGCGCGGCCGGCCACGCGGTGGACGGTTTCGGCATGTTCGTGACCCTGCTGGGCCTGGTGACCAACCTGGGCATCGGCTCGATGCAGGTGTCTTCCGGCCTGGAAAACCTGTTCGGCATGGAACACAGCAACACCAACCTGCTGATCGTGATTATCGTCATGAGTACCGTGGCCACCATCGCCGCGGTATCCGGTGTGGAAAACGGCATCCGCCGCCTGTCCAACCTGAACATCGTGCTGTTCAGCGGCCTGCTGATCTTCGTGCTGCTGTTTGGTCCGACCCTGCACCTGCTCAACGGTTTCGTGCAAAACGTCGGCGACTACCTCAACGGTGTGGTGCTCAAGACCTTCGACCTCTACGTGTACGAAGGCGACAGCGCCAAGTCCGACCGCTGGCTGGGCCTGTGGACCCTGTTCTACTGGGCCTGGTGGATTTCCTGGGCGCCATTCGTCGGCATGTTCATCGCGCGTATTTCCCGTGGCCGTACCGTGCGCGAGCTGGTGGCGGGCGTGCTGCTGATTCCGCTGGGCTTCACCCTGGCCTGGCTGTCGGTGTTCGGTAACTCGGCCCTGGACCTGGTGATGAACCATGGTGCGGTGGAGCTGGGCAAGACGGCGCTGGAACAGCCGTCCATGGCGATCTACCAGTTGCTGGACCATTACCCGGCGTCGAAGATTGTCATCGGTGTGTCGATTTTCGTCGGCTTCGTGCTGTTCCTGACCCCGGCCGACTCCGGCGCGGTGATGATGGCTAACCTGTCCTGCAAGGGCGGCAATGTCGACGAAGACGCCCCGCACTGGCTGCGGATCTTCTGGTCGGTGGTGATCACCCTGGTGACCGTCGGCCTGCTGTTCGCCGGTAACTTCGAAGCCATGCAGACCATGGTGGTGCTGGCCGGCCTGCCGTTCTCGGTGGTGCTGGTGTGCTTCATGTTCGGCCTGCACAAGGCCATGCGCCAGGACACGCAGATCGAACAGGAGCAGGCGGAACTGGCGGCCCGTGGCCGTCGTGGTTTCAGCGAGCGCCTGACCCAGCTGGACCTGCAGCCGACCCAGGCGGTGGTTCAGCGGTTCATGGACAAGCACGTGACGCCGGCACTGGAAGAAGCCGCTACCCAGCTGCGCAACCAGGGCTTGGATGTGCAAACCCTGCTGGGCAAGTCCAAGCGCTGCATGGGCGTGCGGATCGAGATGGAAGAGGGCAACCCTTTCGTCTATGAAGTGAGCCTGGACGGCTATCTGGCGGCGCCGAGCGAATCGGCCGATGCGCCGGAGGAGCGTGCGCGCTACTACCGCGCCGAGGTCTACCTGCACAACGGCAGTCAGGAATACGACTTGATGGGCTTCACTCAGGAGCAGATCACCCGTGACGTGCTCGATCAGTTTGAAAGCCATCGGCAGCTCCTTGGCCGGGTTTATAGCTAAGAGGTGAGGGGGCGCGGTGTAGCCCTGTTACACCGCGTCGCATTCATCGCGGGCAAGCC
>NZ_JBQENK010000012.1:158398-163383 GCF_052044735.1 Pseudomonas sp. 22526 | reverse complement strand
CCCGCGAAGCGATCTATCTGGCTTACCGCAATATCAGTAACACCCGCTCCCGCAATAGGGAGCAATCCCTAATCCCGCTAAAACAAAAACGCCGCGATCCTGTCGCGGCGTTTTTGTTTCTGTGTCGCTGTTACCCCAGGTTCTTGCCGAGCAGCGCGTGGTAGAGCTCGCTGTCGCCAAGGATCCCCACCACCTTGTTGTTGTCGTGCAGCACCAGCTTGTTGCCGGTCTGGTAGCGGATCTGCAGGGCGTCGCGCATGCCGATGCTGGAGTCCACCAGGGTCGGCTTGCGGCCCAGGCCTTCCACCGCCTGGCCCGGGATCCAGTTCTGCAGGTCGAGGCTGGCGCCGTTCTGGCGCGCGCCCTTGATGGTGTTGCCCTCGGCCAGGTCGAGCCAGGAGTCGCCGCCCGGATCCAGGCACACGGAGCCGTTGATGCGTTTGCAGTTGTCCAGGGTGCGCATCAGGCTGCGACCGCAGAGCACGTTGAGCGGGTTGGTATGGGCGACGAAGGTACGCACATAGTCGTCCGCCGGGTTCAGCACGATCTCTTCCGGCTTGCTGTACTGGATGATCCGGCCGTCTTTCATGATGGCGATGCGGCTGCCCAGTTTCAGGGCTTCGTCCAGGTCATGGCTGACGAACACTATGGTCTTGCTCAGCTTGCGTTGCAGTTCCAGCAGTTCGTCCTGCAGGCCCTGGCGGATCAGCGGGTCGAGGGCGGAGAAGGGTTCGTCCATCAGCAGGATGTCGGCGTCCATCGCCAGGGCGCGGGCCAGGCCGACACGTTGCTGCATGCCGCCGGACAGTTCGTCGGGCTTCTTGTTGCGCCACTGGGTCAGGCCCACCAGCTCGAGTTTCTCGTCCACCAGCTTGCGCCGTTCCTTTTCCGGCCGGCCCTGCATTTCCAGGCCGAAGCTGATGTTCTCGCGAACGGTCAGCCAAGGCATCAGGGCGAACTTCTGGAACACCATGGCGATGCGCTTGGTGCGCATCATCTTCAGTTCCGCCGGGGTACAGGAAGCGATGTCGATCTGTCGGCCTTCATGCTCGACGAACAGCTTGCCGCGGCTCACGGTGTTGAGGCCGTTGATGCAGCGCAAAAGGCTGGACTTGCCGGAACCGGAGAGGCCCATCAGCACGCAGATTTCGCCTTTCTCGATGTCCAGGCTGGCCTTTTCCACACCGACGATCTGGCCGGTCTTTTTCAGGATCTCGTTGCGGCTCATGCCCTGATCCAGCAGCTTGAGCGCCTCGCGTGGATCCTTGGAGAAGATAACGTCGACGTTATCGAAGCGGATTATGCTCATGCGTCACCCCCTACTTTGGCTTCGGGTTGTTTGCAGATACGGTCGAGCATGATCGCCAGCAGTACGATTGCCAGGCCTGCTTCGAAGCCCAGGGCGATATCGGCGGTGTTCAGTGCGTTGACCACGGGTTTGCCCAGGCCGTCGGCGCCCACCAGGGCCGCGATCACCACCATCGACAACGACAGCATGATGCACTGGGTGATGCCGGCGGCGATGCTCGGCATGGCGTGGGGCAGCTCGATACGCGACAACAGTTGACGGCGGGAGCAGCCAAAGGCCTTGCCGGCGTCCATCAACTCTTGTGGTACATCGCGGATGCCCAGGTAGGTCAGGCGGATCGGCGCGGCAATCGCGAACACCACCGTGGAGATCAGGCCTGGCACCACACCCAGACCGAACAGGGTCAGGGTAGGAATGAGGTAGACGAAGGTCGGTACGGTCTGCATCAGATCGAGCACCGGACGCATCATGGTGTAGAACATCGGCTTGTGCGCGGCGACGATGCCCAACGGCACGCCAATCAGCACGCAGACCAGGGTGGCGAACAGCACCTGGGCCAGGGTTTCCATGGTTTCCTGCCAGTAACCCAGGTTGAGGATCAGCAGGAAGGACGCCACGACGAAGGCGGTCAGGCCCCACTTGCGTTGAATCACGTGCGCCAACAGGGCAATCAGGCCGATCAAGGCCAGCGGGTTGAACCAGGTCAGCGCAAACGTCACGCCGTGGATCATCGTTTCCAGGGTCGATGCGATCGCATCGAATGTGTTGGCGCCGTGTTGCGTCAACCATTCGACGAAGGCAGCGATGTACTGGCCTAAAGGGATTTTCTGATCAATGAGCATGGTATTGAACGTCCGCATGCAAGGAATAAACAGCCCGGGCGGGCGAACCCGCCCGGCGTAAGCGACTTACTGCGCAAGCTTGGCTTTCACGGCCTCCAGGCCTGGTTTTCCGTCAATGGTGGTCACGCCAGCGAGCCAGGTATCGAGTACCTCGGGGTTTTTCTTCAGCCAGGCCTTGGCGGCCGCCTCGGGCTTCATCTTGTCGTCCAGGACGTTACCCATCAGGGTGCTTTCCATATTCAGGGTGAATGACAGATTCTTCAGCAACTGACCGACGTTGCTGCATTCCTCGGCGTAGCCCTTGCGGGTGTTGGTGTAGATGGTCGCCTGGCCGTAGTTGGGGCCGAAGAACTCGTCGCCGCCGGTCAGGTACTTCATCTTGAAGCGGGTGTTCATCGGGTGCGGTTCCCAGCCCAGGAACACCACCGCGGTGCTGCGCCGTTGCGCGCGCTCGACCTGGGACAGCATGCCCGCCTCGCTGGACTCGACCACCTTGAAGCCGGCGTCCTTGAGACCGAAGGCGTTCTTGTCGATCATGCTCTGGATCATGCGGTTGCCGTCGTTACCCGGCTCGATGCCGTAGATCTTGCCATCCAGTTCCTTCTTGAACTTGGCGATGTCGGCGAAATCCTTCAGGCCCTTGTTGTACAGCTCTTCCGGGACCGCCAGGGTGTACTTGGCGTTCTCCAGGTTGGCGCGGATGGTTTCCACGGTGCCGGCATCGCGGTAGGGCTTGATGTCGTTTTCCATGGTCGGCATCCAGTTGCCGAGGAACACATCCATGTTCTTGCCGTCGGCCAGGGACTTGTAGGTCACCGGCACGGAAATCATCGTGGTCTTGGTCTTGTAGCCGAGGGCGTCGAGCACGACGCTGGTGGTCGCGGTGGTGACGGTGATGTCGGTCCAGCCGACATCGGAGAAGTTTACGGTGCTGCATTGCGCCGGTTCTGCGGCGTGCGCCAGAAGCGGCAGACTCAGCATGGCGGCCAACAACAACGACGGGGAACCTTTCATGGGGTGGACTCCTGGGTGTTTTCTGGCGGTGTCTGACCGCACTTATAAGTGTTGCGGTTGGGGCGAGTGGGACAGCTCTACCACAGTGCCTTGCAATCGAGTCGAGACTGATCATGTACCAGTGAAAATCTGACGCCTACAGGGTGCGTCGTATCCAGTACAGGGAGGGTCGCATCCAGTGTCAGTGAGGTCGCTTACAGCTTTTTTCAGCACTTTTTGCCCGTCTGAACCGCAAAAAAACGGCCAGAACCGGAGGTCGGCGGGCCACGGCGTTGGTGGGCATGAGTGAGTCGGTGTGAGACGTCGAACGACACTGCAAAAGCCTGATGATGCGCGTATCTCGGCGGATTACTGCTTGAGCGTAGCAGCTTCGCCACCGGGCGTTTTGGCGCCCGGCGTGTGCTCATCGAGGAGTTTCGCAGTCATGGCTATCAGCGTTTTCGACCTGTTCAAAATCGGCATCGGCCCCTCCAGTTCCCACACCGTCGGGCCCATGCGCGCCGCGGCGCTGTTCGTCCAGGCGCTGCGGGAAAAAGACCTGCTGGGCCAGGTGCGTCGCATCGAGGTCAGGCTCTACGGTTCGCTGTCGGCCACCGGCATCGGGCACGGCAGCGACAACGCGGTGATCATGGGGCTGATGGGCGAATGGCCGGATGCGATCGATCCGTCGCAGATCGGTTGTCGCATCCAGGCCCTGCGCGAAACCAATACCCTGCTGCTCGACAACCGCCTGCCGATTCCCTTCGTCTGGGCGCGCGACATGCTGCTGATCGACGAGAACCTGCCGTTCCACCCCAACGCCATGATCCTGGTGGCCGAAGGCGAGTCCGGGGAGTTGCACCGCGATACCTATTATTCCGTGGGCGGCGGTTTTGTCGTCGACGAGGCCCAGGCCAGCAGCGGCGTGGTGGACCTGGATCGCACCGAATTGCCTTACGACTTTTCCAGCGCCGTGGAGCTGCTGAGCCTGTGCCAGAAGCACAACCTGCGGGTGGCCGAACTGATGATGGCCAACGAGAAGGTCTGGCGTTCGGAGGAAGAGATCCGCGCGGGCCTGATGAAGCTCTGGCAGGCCATGCAGGATTGCGTCGAGCAGGGCCTGAAACACGAAGGCATCCTGCCCGGCGGGCTCAATGTGCGGCGCCGCGCGGCCAAGCTGCACCGCAGCCTGCAGGAATTGAACAAGCCCAATGTGATCGGCTCGACCCTGAGCGCCATGGAGTGGGTCAACCTGTACGCCCTGGCGGTCAACGAAGAGAACGCCGCCGGCGGGCGCATGGTGACGGCGCCGACCAACGGCGCGGCGGGGATCATTCCGGCGGTGCTGCATTACTTCATGCGCTTCAGCGAGGATGTCACCGACGCCAACGTGGTGGACTTCTTCCTCGGCGCGGCAGCGGTGGGCATCCTCTGCAAGAAGAACGCCTCGATCTCCGGGGCCGAAGTCGGCTGCCAGGGCGAGGTGGGTTCCGCCTGCGCCATGGCGGCTGCCGGCCTGGCGGAGATTCTCGGGGCGTCGCCGGAGCAGCTGTGCAACGCCGCGGAGATCGGCCTGGAGCATAACCTCGGCCTGACCTGCGACCCGGTCGGCGGCCTGGTGCAGGTGCCGTGCATCGAGCGCAACGCGATCGCCGCGGTGAAGGCGATCAACGCCGCGCAAATGGCCCTGCGCGGCGACGGCCAGCACTTCATTTCCCTGGACCGGGTGATCCGCACCATGCGCGATACCGGCGCCGATATGCATGACAAATATAAGGAGACATCGCGCGGCGGCTTGGCGGTCAGCGCGGTTGAATGTTGAGGACCGCTGCGCGGTCCAT
>NZ_JBQENK010000012.1:143928-158390 GCF_052044735.1 Pseudomonas sp. 22526 | reverse complement strand
AGGAGCGAGGCTTGCCCGCGATAGCGCCAGGAGACTCACCACTCTTTTCAAGGCAAACCGCAGTCGTGTTCTGCGCATAAATTGAACACCCAGCGACGCCCCCGCCACCTTTTGGCGCGTCGCAAACAGGTAAGTCCAAGGGCTCATCGGTCAGGTTTTTCGCTTGCCTCGGCTGAGCGCCCACCTGTGCTTGCGGTGACACTCTTTTCCCGGGACGTTTCTCGCCGTTCCCACAAGTGCTACCGATTTGCTCACAGCCACCGGGCCAGGGCTCCCCACGACCGATTCGGCACTTATAACCCGCACATTGCGCGCGGCTTATATAGACGCATCGCGACGTCGTTTTCAGGAGTTATTGAATGGCCATTCAACTTTAGGCATGGCAATTGCTCTGTCATTACAAAGCCCGTCTCCCGCGTGAGAATGATGGCAATAACAAGAGCCTCCGCCTGAGGCCATCACCTGCTTTGTGTGAGGAGATACCGCGATGACGTCGTTCAACTCCGGGGCTCAACCCCAGAACCGTGCGCCTCAATCCATCGGCTTTCTGCTGCTGGACAATTTCACGCTGATTTCCCTGGCTTCCGCGGTCGAACCGCTGCGTATGGCCAACCAGTTGTCCGGTCGCGAGCTGTATCGCTGGACCACCCTCAGCGTCGACGGCGGCCAGGTCTGGGCCAGCGACGGTCTGCAGATCACTCCCGACGCCTCCATGCACAAAGCTCCCGCCCTGGACACCGTGATCGTCTGCGGCGGCATCGGCATTCAACGCACCGTGACTCGCGAACATGTGTCCTGGCTGCAAAGCCAGGCGCGCCAGTCCCGCCGTCTCGGCGCGGTCTGCACCGGCAGCTGGGCCCTGGCCTGCGCCGGCCTGCTCGACGGTTTCGATTGCAGCGTGCACTGGGAATGCCTGGCCTCGATGCAGGAAGCCTTCCCACGGGTGGCCATGAGCACCCGCTTGTTCACCCTCGACCGCAACCGCTTCACCAGCTCCGGCGGCACCGCGCCGCTGGACATGATGCTGCACCTGATCAGCCGCGATCACGGCCGCGAGCTGTCGGCGGCGATCTCGGAAATGTTCGTCTACGAACGTATCCGCAATGAGCAGGACCACCAGCGTGTGCCGCTCAAGCACATGCTTGGCACCAACCAGCCGAAGCTGCAGGAAATCGTCGCGCTGATGGAAGCCAACCTGGAAGAGCCGATCGACCTCGACGAACTGGCGGTCTATGTCTCGGTGTCGCGGCGCCAGCTGGAGCGGCTGTTCCAGAAATACCTGCACTGCTCGCCATCGCGCTACTACCTGAAGCTGCGGTTGATCCGCGCCCGCCAACTGCTCAAGCAGACGCCGATGTCGATCATCGAAGTGGCCTCGGTTTGCGGTTTTGTCTCCACGCCGCACTTCTCCAAGTGCTACCGCGAGTACTTCGGCATTCCGCCGCGTGACGAACGCGTGGGTTCCAACACCGCCCAGCAGGTGGCGATGATGCCGATTCCGCAGGCGCTGGTGCTGGCCGGCCCGATGTCCTCGCTGAGTCAGGCGCGCAACGAATCGACCTTCGCTAGCGTCAGGCTGTAGTCACAGGCTTTTCCTGAAGTACACGACGCGCTCGGTTTCCTCGAAACCGAGCGCCTTGTGCACGCTCTGGCTCAACAGGTTTTCCAGGCCGGTATCCGAAGCCATTTCCACACAACCCTGATCCCGTCCCCATTGGGCGACGGCGTCTATCAGTTGTTCGGCAATGCCCTGGCGCCGCTGTTCGGCGCTGACGTACAAACCCTCCAGAAACACCACCGGCGAATGCTCGGTGCCGTTCACGTAGTCGCGGCGCAACGAGGCTTCGGCCAGTCCCACTGGCTGGCCGTCGGCGGTATAAGCGAGCAGGTTGATATAACGCTGCGGGTCGTCCAGCAAGCTGGCGATTTCGTCCAGGTGTTCCTCGGCCGGGCAATCGGGCCACAGCGCCTGGCGCAATGACAGCCAGCCCGCTTGATGGGCTGGCTGGCAGGGTTCGATTCGAATCATGGGGCGGTTCCTTGGCTTGCAAGCACCGCACTCTACTCCGGGATCCGCTCCCGGCGAAGGCTCAGGCGCGGCTGTTCTGGAACTGGGCTAGGGCCGGTAACAGTTGTTTGTCGATGGCCTGGCGCACGGCCGGCAGGATGGTCGCATTGCCGGTGAGCATCTGCTCGACCATGCCCTTGAGGGCCTTGGCCCGGGCATCGCTCAAGCCGCGCACCGCACACTCGCAGGCCTGGTCGGCGGTGGCGCCGGCCGGCATTTCAAAACCCAGGGCCCTCAGTTGGCCGAGCAGGTCGTCCTGGTCAATCAGATCCGCGTGCATCATGACTCTTATCCTTGTTCAGGGAGCGTGGTCGTGAGTCGATTCTGGTAGTCGCCCGGACAGTCGGCAAGGGCGAATTGTCGCAATGGCCGGGATGCCTATGAACAGGTCGTTTTCGGCTAACTTGGCTTGAGGGCGACTGGGCACACTGGATCCCAGCTCGGTCATCGAAGGTTTGGTCACCCTCGTGTCGGCTCCTCAGAAAACCTCCTCTGCCCCGATCCTGTCACGGCTTGATCGGGGTCTTTTTTTGTCTGGGAAAAAGGTGGTGCCTGGGAGATTTTTCGCGGGCAAGCCTCGCTCCTACAGGTTCGTTGTCGCATCCGGCAATGGGTTACGCCGCGGACGTGTAGGAGCGAGGCTTGCCCGCGATGGGGGCGACGCGGTCTAACGCTGCAACACCAGAATCCGCGACAGCAACTCGTCGCGATCGATGTAGCACCCCTGGAAATGCCGCGCGCCGCTGGCGGGGTCGAAGGCGTTGCGCGCGTGCAGGGTGCGGCGGTTGTCGAAGCACCAGAGTTCGCCGGGGTTGAGGCGCTGGATCAGGCGAAAGCGCGGCTCGCGGGTCATGGCGATAAAGCGTCGATAGGCGCGATACAGCCGGGGCATGTCGTCCACCGCGGCCTCGAACGGCCCGCGCAGGAAGTTGGCCATGCGGATCTCCGCGACCTCGCCCACTGCATTCAGGGCGATCACTGGCGCCAGGCAGCGGTAGTCGCTGTGGCGGTCCTTGTTGCGAAACTCCACGGGGATCTCGCACAGCGCGCGAAACGCCTCGGGGTCTTCGCGGCGCAAGGCGTCGGCGATGGCAAAGCCGTCGACAAAAATGCTCTCGCCGCCTTCGGCGTCGTTCACCAGGCAATGCAGGAACTGCAGACCCGGTTGCAACTCGCGGGTCGGCAAGTCGGTGTGCAGCGGCAGGTTGAAGGCGGTGTAGGCGTTGCTGTCGGCGTCGGCCTTGGATTGCACATTGAACAGCACGCCGAAATTGCTCTCGCGGATAAAGGAAATGCGCTTGGCAACCTGGGCCAGCGACCCCGGCTCGGTGGGCACGCCGCGGACCTGCGTCAGGCCGATATCGCGCACCGCCAGCAGCCAGTGCAACAGCGCCTGCGGGTCCTCCATCAGCGCCTGGTACTCGAACACCGGCAGTTGCAGCCGGCTGTCCCACAGCTGGCTGTGCGGTCGCCGGGCGCGACGCTCGGCGCGGCTTTCATCGTCGTAGGCGTGGGCCCGCAGCCAGCCCGGGTCGAAGCGGCTGAGGTGGCCGTCCTGCCAGTCGATGCTCAGGCAGCCCTGGGCGTCGATCCGGCTGGACGCCGGGGCCAGGTCGTCGGCAACGTCGACTATCTCCAGCACCTGCTCGCGGGTCACGCTGTAGACGCACTGCGAGCAGGGGCAGTTGTCGCGCAGCCACTGATGATGAAAGGGGCTCGAACGACCGTCGGCCCACTGCACCTGAACACGGTCCGCCAGGGCTTGTACGGCGGTCAACGCGCTGATCAACGGGTAACTGCGGAAGTCGGCAAAAGCGGTGGCGGTATTCACGGTGCAGTCCTTTTCATGGGGTGGTTATTTTTCCGGCGGCAAGGCAATCACCCGGCCGATCCAGGCGGGGGCGGGGAGGTCGGCCTGCTCGGCGGCTATGGCTCGCAGCCTGTTCAGCACCGGCTCGCTGAACGGCGCCGAACGCGGGCCGGCAAGGTCGACGTGGAGCAGCATCTGCTCGTTGCCGGCCAGTTCCAGGTCGTCACCGACCTTGTGCAGGCTGTGGTACAGGTGCAGGCGCTTGCGGTCGTGGCCGATGATCTGGGTGCGCACCTCGACCTCGGTGTCGAGCTTCACTTCATGCAGGTAATTGAGGTGCAGCTCCAGGGTGAACAGCGAGTTGCCGCTGGCTTCGCGGTGGTTGCTGTCCATGCCCAGCTGGTCCATCAGGGCGTCGGTGGCGTAGCTGAAAATCAGCAGGTAGAAGGCGTCCCGCAGGTGGCCGTTGTAATCGACCCAGTCGGGGCTGATGCGGGTGGTGTAGGTGGTGAGTGCGGGCATGTCATGGGCTCACGAAAAGGGCGGGCTGAACCTGTAGCCGCTGCCGCAGGCTGCGATAAGGCTCGAAGAGCCTTCCGAGNCTCCTTCGGAGCCGATCGCAGCCTGCGGCAGCGGCTACAGGGGGCGTTAGTCGCTGAAACTCATGCCGTGCTTGGCCTTGGTGGTTTTCACCGCTTCGAGCACGGCGAGCAGGCAGTCATCACGATAGCGCTCCAGCGCCGAAATGCTGTGGGTGCCGAGCTGCTCGGCGGTGCCTTCGACCACGTCGTCGATCAGCTTGTCGGTCAGTTCCGGGGCCGGCAGGTAGGTCCACGGCAGCTGCAGGGCCGGACCGAACTGGGCCATGAAGTGACGCATGCCGGCGTCGCCCCCGGCCAGGGTGTAGGTCAGGAAGGTGCCCATGAACGACCAGCGCAGGCCGGCGCCGAAGCGAATCGCGTCGTCGATTTCGCCGGTGGTGGCCACGCCATCGTTGACCAGGTGCAGGGCCTCGCGCCATAGGGCTTCCAGCAGGCGGTCGGCGATAAAGCCCGGGACTTCCTTGCGCACATGCAGCGGGCGCATGCCGAGGGATTCATAGACCTTGATCGCGGCTTGCACGGCCTCTGGCGCGGTGTTCTTGCCGCCGACCACTTCCACCAGCGGCAGCAGGTACACCGGGTTGAACGGGTGGCCGACCACGCAGCGTTGCGGGTGGGTGGAACTCTCGTAGAACTCGCTCGGCAGCAGGCCGGAGGTGCTGGAGCCGATCAGCGCATTGGGCTTGGCCGCGGCGCTGATCTTGGCGTGCAGCTCGAGCTTCAGTTCCAGGCGTTCCGGGGCGCTTTCCTGGATGAAGTCGGCGTCTTTCACGCACTCCTCGATGGTCGCGACAAAGCGCAGGCGATCCTGGGAGGCACCTGGCGCCAGGCCCTGTTTCTCCAGGGCGCCCCAGGCATTGGCCACGCGCTTGCGCAGGGCCGCCTCGGCGCCGGGCGCCGGGTCCCAGGCCACCACGTCCAGGCCGTGGGCGAGGGCGCGCGCTACCCAGCCGCTGCCGATGACACCGCTGCCCAGGGCGGCGAAGGTTTTGATCTCGGTGATAAAGCTCATGGTCATTTCCTGAAAGAGTTGTGGGTCTCTGTAGGAGCGGAGCTTGCCCGCGATAGCGATGGTCGGATCACCGTTGATGTGTCGGCTGTTCCGACGTCATCGCGGGCAAGTCGGATCGCCGCCCGCTCGCTCCTACAGAAGAAGGGATCAGCCGCGCTTGCTCAGGCCCATCTTGGCCCGGCCCTCGGCCGGGGTCAGGACGCGGGCGCCGAGGCGGCTGAGGATCTCGCTGGCGCGTTCCACCAGCTGGCCATTGGTCGCCAGTACGCCCTTGTCCAGCCACAGGTTGTCCTCCAGGCCGACTCGCACGTTGCCGCCCAGCAGCACCGCCTGCGCAGCCATCGGCATCTGCATGCGGCCGATACCGAAGCCGGCCCAGACCGCGCCCGCCGGCAGGTTGTCGACCATGGCCTTCATGGTGGTGGTGTCGGCCGGCGCGCCCCAGGGAATGCCCAGGCACAGCTGGAACAGCGGGTCGTCCAGCAGGCCTTCCTTGATCATCTGCTTGGCGAACCACAGGTGGCCAGTGTCGAAGATTTCCAGCTCGGCCTTCACCCCCAGCTCCTGAATGCGCTTGGCGCCGGCGCGCAGCTGCGCCGGGGTGGACACGTAAATGGTGTCGCCGTCGCCGAAGTTCAGGGTGCCGCAGTCCAGGGTGCAGATTTCCGGCAGCAGCTCCTCGACGTGGGCCAGACGGGTCAACGGGCCGACCAGATCGGTATTGGGGCCGAACTCCATCGGGTTTTCGCCGGCGCCGATCTCCAGGTCGCCGCCCATGCCGGCGGTGAGGTTGACGATGATGTCGACGTCCGCCTCGCGGATACGCTCCATCACTTCCCGGTACAGCGCGACGTCACGGCTGAACTTGCCGGTTTGCGGGTTGCGCACGTGGCAATGGACCACGGTGGCGCCGGCCTTGGCCGCTTCCACCGCGGCGGTGGCAATCTGTTTCGGGGTGACCGGCACGTGGGGGCTCTTGGCGGTCGTGTCGCCAGCACCGGTGAGTGCGCAGGTGATGATGACGTCGTGGTTCATGGTGCGGTTCCTTACAGGCGTGGTGAGTCACTGCGCAGCCGTTTGGCGCTGCGCAGAGGGAGTCCGGGGTGGTTATTTGCTAGTCAGTTTCAGGTTGTCGGCGGCCGGCTTGCCGTCGAAGGTGGTGACCCCTTCGAGCCAGCGCTGCTTGTCCTGCGGATGGTCGGCCAGCCATTGCTTGGCCGACTCCAGGGCGTCCTTGTGGTCGAGCAGCGGCTGCATCATGCGGCTCTCGTCCTCGGCGCTGAAGGTCAGGTTGCTCAGCAGCCGGCTGACGTTCGGGCACTGTTCGGCATAGGTCGGCGCGGTAACGGTCCACACCGTGGCCATGCCTTCGTTCGGGCCCAGGGCGTCGTCGCTGCCGGTGAGGTAGGTCATCTGCACGTTGACGTTCATCGGGTGCGGCGCCCAGCCGAAGAACACCACGGCTTCCTTGCGTCGTACCGCGCGATCTACCGCCGCGAGCATGCCGGCCTCGCTGGATTCGACCAGCTGGAATTTGCCCAGGCCGAACTGGTTCTTGGTGATCATCGCCTTGATCTGGGTATTGGCGCCCGAGCCGGGCTCGATGCCGTAGATCTTGCCGCCCAGCTCTTTCTCGAACTTGGCGATGTCGGCGAAAGTCTTCAGGCCCTTGTCCGCCAGGTAGGTGGGCACGGCGAGGGTGGCGCGGGCGTCCTTGAGGCTGGGCTCGGCCAGCACCTTGACCTGCTTGGCGTCGACGAAGGGGGTGATGGTCTGGGTCATCAGCGGGTTCCAGTAGCCGAGGAACAGGTCCAGGCGCTGGTCGCGGATGCCGGCGAAAATGATCTGCTGCGAGGCGCTGGTCTGCTTGGTCTTGTAGCCGAGGCCGTCGAGCAGCACCTGGGCCATGGCGCTGGTGGCGATCACGTCGGTCCAGTTGACCACGCCGAGGCGCACGTTCTGGCAGCTGGCGGCGTCGGCGGCCATGGCGCCGGAGCTGAGAAAGACGGTACCGCTGAGTGCAAGGACGCAGCTGCTGATCAGTCGTTTCATGAAGGTTTCCTCGGCAGGTCGTTATTGTCGGTTCCGGCGTCTATGTGCGCCGGTGATGCCACGTTACGCAGCCGGCGAGCGCTGAAAACGCACAGCGGCGACCGGCTCTTGCACTGCAGCGACCTTCGTCTTGAACCTGGCGTGGAAACGGCGTATCACAGTGGCCACGCTGCCCGTCATCCGAGTGCGTTCCATGTCCCAGGATTTCTATTTCTTGCTGATGCCGGGCTTCTCGGCCATCGGGTTCATCTCGGCCATCGAGCCGCTGCGCGTGGCCAATCGCTTTCGCGGCGAGCTGTATCGTTGGCATGTGCTGAGCACCGATGGCGGCGCGGTATTGGCGAGCAACGGCATGTCGGTCAACGCCGATGCGGCGCTGGAGCCGTTGAAGAAAGGCGCGACCCTGCTGGTGGTGGCCGGCTTCGAGCCGCTGAAGTTCGTCACCCCGGCGCTGGTGCACTGGTTGCGCCGCCTGGATGTGGAGGGCGTGACCCTGGGCGGCATCGACACCGGCAGCGTGGTCCTGGCCGAAGCCGGGCTGCTCGAAGGCCACCGCGTGACCCTGCACTGGGAAGCGATCGAGGCGTTCAAGGAGTCCTATCCCCAGCTCAGCGTGACCCAGGAGCTGTTCGAGATCGACCGGCGGCGCATCACTTCGGCTGGCGGCACCGCGTCCATCGACATGATGCTCGACCTGATCGGCCAGGCCCACGGCCCGGAGCTGGCGATCCAGGTCAGCGAACAGTTCGTGCTCGGGCGCATCCGCCCGCGCAAGGACCACCAACGGATGGAGGTCGCCACCCGCTACGGCATCCGTAACAAGAAGCTGGTGCAGGTGATCGGCGAGATGGAGCAGCACAGCGAGCCGCCCCTGAGCACCCTGCAACTGGCGGAGTCGATCAAGGTCACCCGGCGTCAGCTCGAACGCCTGTTCCGCCTGCACCTGAACGACACCCCGAGCAATTTCTACCTGGGGCTGCGCCTGGAAAAGGCCCGGCAACTGCTGCGCCAGACCGACATGAGCGTGCTGGAAGTCAGCATCGCCTGCGGCTTCGAATCACCCTCGTATTTCACCCGTAGCTATCGCGCGCGTTTTGCCCAGTGCCCGCGGGAAGACCGGCGCCAAAGCCTGAAGGCCTGAGCCACCTGATTCTGTAGGAGCGAAGCTTGCTCGCGATGCAAACAACGCGCAGCGTCAGACAAACCGCCATCGCGGGCAAGCCTCGCTCCTACACCTACAGAGGCAGGCTTATTTTTTCAGCAACGCCGCGCAGGCGGTCTTGTACGCCTCATGCTGATACTTGTTCAGCGTCGCCGGCAGGTCGAAGTTGTGCTTTTTGTTCTGCGCATTGATGGTCTGCGGCGACAGCAGGGTCACCTCGCAGTTGTCCAGCAGCTGGAACACGCCTTCGATCTTGAAGGTGGTCGGGCCGCCGGCGAATTCGCCTTTTTTGCTGCGTTTCTTGATGGCGATGCGGCTGATGCCGTTGTCGCGGATGAAGGCTGCGACCTGAGTGGCGAAGGCTTTGACGTTGGCGGCTTCGTCATCGTCGTCCAGGGCGATTTTCTTGCAGGCGTTGGCCAGGTGTTGCGCCGTGCCGTCTTGCAGGGTGGCCATGGCGAAGATGGCTTCGCTGCCTTTGATTTCGATGCCGCAGATGCTCATGGAAAGACCTTTTTCTCGGTGAATGGCGTGCAGCTTACAGTTCCAGCTGGTCGGCGCGAATGCCAAAGGCCGCGGCGATCTTCTCGCGGGTGGCGCGACGGGGCTTGGCGACGCTTTCCTGCTGGGCGAAGGCCGGCTGGGAAATACCCAGGCGCCTGGCGACTTCGTCCTGGGTCAGGTGCAGGTGTTCGCGCCAGGCGCGGATTGGCGTGGCGCCGTCGACCATGCGGCTGACCACGTCATGGGGGATCAGGTCCGGCTCCTGCTGTTGCGCCACGTATTGCGCATAGGGAATGACCACGAACGCCGGTTGGCCGTCCGCGCCCTTGATGATCTGGATGTCAGTAGGTGCGTTCGTCACGTTTCTTGACCTCTTGGATACTGACCACTCTGATAGCGCCATCCCAGTCGAACAGGATTCGATAGTTGCCCACGCGCAGGCGGTAGGCATAGGTATGGCCGCTGAGCGCCTTGACGTTGCCGGTGTCGGGCATGTCGCCGAGCAAGGTCACCGCATCGCGGATCTGTACCTGGTGGGCGCTGTGCAATCGCAGCAGTTGTTTGACGGCCTTACGGGTCCACAGGATGCTGTTCATGAACGAATATAAGCCTTTTATAAGATTAATCAATCTTTGCTTATATTTTCCTGCGGGCCAAGGCGAGAACCTTGTCCAGGTATTGCTCATGGCTTGTTACAGCCATGAGAGGAGAAGAGGGCATGCATGCTTCTGTAGGAGCGGCCGGTCGACGCTCGATTGCCCGCGATAGCGGTATTCCGGTCGTAGGAAATCCTGCGACCGGTCTCCGTTATTCCTGCCCGATCGACTCAAGAAACTCCGACCGTTCATCGCTCATGCGCGCCAGGCAATCGGCCTGGGCAATGCCGTAGGCCTTGCTGCCGGGTTTGGCGGGGAAGGTGTCGATGGCGCAGTCGGCGTCGCGCTGTTTCTGCCACAACTGTTGGGCGTTCTGGACCTTGGCGGTGATGTCGGCCAGCTGCGCCTTGTCGCTGCCGTATTGCGTGCCCAGGCGTTCGAGCAGGCCCTGCAGGTTGTCGCTCAGCAGTTGCTCGGCGGTGGTTTTGTTGAAGGTGGCGCATTCCAGAGTCTGTTGGTCCTGTTCGACGCTGTCGCACGGAGAGTTGTCGGCCTCTTCAGCCGCCTGTGCGCCAGTCGCCAGCAGTGCCAAAGCCAGGAAGATCGATTTCATTGCGTCGCAGCCCCCTCTAATCCAGTAGTGCGGCGGATTCTGGCCCATGCGCATGACAAAGAACAGATGGGGCAAGGGACGCCCGGCAGACCCTTTGTCGCGGATTGACGCTTTCGGCAATTCCCCTGTCGTTTTTGCACCCGGCTGCCCGGGCACCGAGGCATATGCTGACCCCAAAGCGCCGGCAGACGATTCGGCGCATGAATTGCCAATAAGGGGACTGCCTGATGAGCCCAGCCGAATTGCACGCCGACAGCATCGTTATCGACGGGCTGATCATTGCCAAGTGGAACCGTGAGCTGTTCGAAGACATGCGCAAGGGCGGCCTGACCGCGGCCAACTGCACCGTGTCGGTGTGGGAGGGCTTCCAGGCCACGGTCAACAACATCGCCTCCAGCCAGAAGCTGATCCGCGAGAACAGCGACCTGGTGATGCCGGTGCGCACCACCGCCGACATCCGCAAGGCCAAGGAACTGGGCAAGACCGGCATCCTTTTCGGCTTCCAGAATGCCCACGCCTACGAGGACCAGATCGGCTACGTCGAGGTGTTCAAGCAGCTGGGCGTGGGTATCGTGCAGATGTGCTACAACACCCAGAACCTGGTGGGCACCGGCTGCTACGAGCGCGACGGCGGCCTGTCGGGCTTCGGTCGCGAGATCGTCGCCGAGATGAACCGCGTCGGCGTCATGTGCGACCTGTCCCACGTCGGCTCCAAGACCAGCGAGGAAGTCATCCTCGAATCGAAGAAACCGGTCTGCTACTCCCACTGCCTGCCGTCGGGCCTCAAGGAGCACCCGCGCAACAAGTCCGATGAAGAACTGAAGTTCATCGCCGACCACGGCGGTTTCGTCGGCGTGACCATGTTCGCGCCGTTCCTGGCCAAGGGCATCGATTCGACCATCGACGACTACGCCGAAGCCATCGAATACACCATGAACATCGTCGGCGAAGACGCCATCGGCATCGGCACCGACTTCACCCAGGGCCATGGCCAGGACTTCTTCGAATACCTGACCCACGACAAGGGCTACGCCCGTCGCCTGACCAACTTCGGCAAGATCATCAACCCGCTGGGCATCCGCACCGTGGGCGAGTTCCCCAACCTCACCGAGACCCTGCTCAAGCGCGGTCACTCCGAGCGTGTGGTGCGCAAGATCATGGGCGAGAACTGGGTCAACGTCCTCAAGGACGTCTGGGGCGAATAACGCCGACCCGCCACTGCACAACACCTGTAGCCGCTGCCGAAGGCTGCGATCGGCTCCGAAGGAGACGCGCGCTTGCGGCCCTCGGAAGGCTCTTCGAGCCTTATCGCAGCCTTCGGCAGCGGCTACGAATGCACCAATCCAAAAGAATTCCGGAGTTTTGAAACATGGCCAAGATCGCCCCGCAACTGCCCATCGAAGTCGACAGCGAAACCGGTGTCTGGACCTCCGACGCCCTGCCGATGCTGTACGTACCGCGTCACTTCTTCGTCAACAACCACATGGGCATCGAGGAAGTGCTGGGCGCCGAGGCCTATGCCGAGATCCTCTACAAGGCCGGCTACAAATCCGCCTGGCACTGGTGCGAAAAAGAAGCCGAATGCCACGGCCTGGAAGGCGTCGCGGTGTTCGAGCACTACATGAAGCGCCTGTCGCAGCGCGGCTGGGGCCTGTTCAAGATCCAGGACATCGACCTCGACAAGGGCACCGCCAGCGTCAAGCTCGAACACTCGGCCTTCGTCTATGTGTACGGCAAGGTCGGGCGCAAGGTCGACTACATGTTCACCGGCTGGTTCGCTGGCGCCATGGATCAGATTCTGGCCGCCCGCGGCAGCAAGATCCGCACCGTTGCCGAACAGGTCTACGGCGGTTCCGAAGAAGGCCACGACGATGGCCTGTTTACCGTCAAGCCGTTGTAAGCGGAGTTAAGAAAAATGGCTTTCGAAGCGATGTTCCAGCCGATCCAGATCGGCAAACTGACCATCCGCAACCGGGTGCTCAGCACCGCGCACGCCGAGGTCTACGCCACCGACGGCGGCATGACCACCGACCGCTACGTGAAGTATTACGAAGAGAAAGCCAAGGGCGGTATCGGCCTGGCGATCTGTGGCGGTTCGTCCGTGGTGGCCATCGACAGCCCACAGGAATGGTGGAGCTCGGTGAACCTGTCCACCGACCGCATCATTCCGCACTTCCAGAACCTGGCCGACGCCATGCACAAGCATGGCGCCAAGATCATGATCCAGATTACCCACATGGGCCGCCGCTCGCGTTGGGACGGTTTCAACTGGCCGACCCTGATGTCGCCGTCGGGCATCCGCGAACCGGTGCACCGCGCCACCTGCAAGACCATCGAGCCGGAAGAGATCTGGCGGGTGATCGGCAACTACGCCCAGGCCGCGCGCCGGGCCAAGGCCGGTGGCCTGGATGGCGTCGAGCTGTCCGCCGTGCACCAGCACATGATCGACCAGTTCTGGAGCCCGCGGGTCAACAAGCGGACCGACGAATGGGGCGGCACTTTCGAAGGCCGGATGAAGTTCGGCCTGGAAGTGCTCAAGGCGGTGCGCGCCGAAGTCGGCGACGATTTCTGCGTGGGCATGCGCATCTGCGGTGACGAGTTCCACCCGGACGGCTTGTCCCACGAGGACATGAAGCAGATCGCCAAGTATTACGACGACACCGGCATGCTCGATTTCATCGGCGTCGTGGGCTCGGGTTGCGACACCCACAACACCCTGGCCAACGTGATTCCGAACATGAGTTATCCACCGGAGCCGTTCCTGCACCTGGCTGCCGGGATCAAGGAAGTGGTCAAGGTTCCGGTATTGCATGCGCAGAACATCAAGGACCCGAACCAGGCTACCCGCATCCTGGAAGGCGGCTATGTCGACATGGTCGGCATGACCCGCGCGCACATTGCCGACCCGCACCTGATCGCCAAGATCAAGATGGGCCAGATTGACCAGATCAAGCAGTGCGTGGGCGCCAACTACTGCATCGACCGCCAGTACCAGGGCCTGGACGTACTGTGCATCCAGAACGCCGCGACCTCCCGTGAATACATGGGCGTGCCGCACATCATCGAAAAATCCACCGGGCCGAAACGCAAGGTGGTGGTGGTTGGCGCCGGCCCCGCCGGCATGGAATCGGCGCGGGTGGCGGCCGAACGGGGCCACGACGTGACCCTGTTCGAGAAGAAAGAGGCCATCGGCGGGCAGATCACCACCGCCGCGAAAGCGCCGCAACGCGACCAGATCGCCGGCATCACCCGCTGGTACCAGCTGGAGCTGGCACGCCTGAAGGTCGACCTGCGCCTGGGCACCGCGGCCGATGCCGAGACCATCCTCGACCTGCGTCCGGACATCGTGGTGCTGGCCGTCGGCGGGCATCCGTTCCTCGAGCAGAACGAACACTGGGGCGCCGCCGAAGGGCTGGTGGTCAGCAGCTGGGACGTGCTCGACGGCAAGGTCGCGCCGGGCAAGAACGTGCTGGTCTACGACACCATCTGCGAGTTCACCGGCATGTCGGTGGCCGACTTCCTCGCTGACAAGGGCAGCCAGGTCGAGATCGTCACCGACGACATCAAGCCGGGCGTGGCCATCGGCGGTACGTCGTTCCCGACCTACTACCGCAGCATGTACCCCAAAGAAGTGATCATGACCGGCGACATGATGCTGGAAAAGGTCTACCGCGAAGGCGACAAGCTGGTGGCGGTGCTGGAGAACGAATACACCGGCGCCAAAGAGGAGCGGGTGGTCGACCAGGTGGTGGTGGAGAACGGCGTGCGGCCTGACGAAGCGATCTACTACGCGCTCAAGGAAGGTTCGCGCAACAAGGGCCAGGTCGACGTCGAAGCGCTGTTCGCGATCAAGCCACAGCCTTCGTTGAGCCAGGCGGGCGACGGTTATCTGCTGTTCCGCATCGGTGACTGCGTGGCGCAGCGCAACACCCACGCGGCCATCTATGACGCCCTGCGGATCTGCAAGGATTTCTAAGCGCTTGTGGATAACCCTGTAGGAGCGAGGCTTGCCCGCGAAGACGTACTGACATTCACCATGGATG
>NZ_JBQENK010000012.1:102195-143918 GCF_052044735.1 Pseudomonas sp. 22526 | reverse complement strand
GCCTCGCTCCTACAGAGGACGAGCAAGTCATCCAGGTAGTTAAGCCCGAGGTCTTTGGGAGCTCCACCATGTTGAACACCCTTCTTCCCATCCTGCTGTTCGCTGCCCTGGGCCTGGCTGTCCTCGGCGCGTTGCGGCGGGTGGCCATGTGGCGCCGGGGCCGTGCGTCCAAGGTCGACCTGATCGGCGGCCTGCTGGCCATGCCCAAGCGCTACATGGTCGACCTGCACCATGTGGTGGCGCGGGACAAATACATCGCCAACACCCACGTGGCCACGGCCGGTGGCGCGGTGGCGTCCATCGTGCTGGCGATTCTGGTGCACGGTTTCGGCCTGCATAACCGCATCCTCGGCTACGCCTTGCTGCTGATGTCGGCGGTGATGTTCGTCGGCGCGATCTTCGTCTACCTGCGCCGCCGCAACCCGCCGGCGCGCCTGTCGAAAGGCCCGTGGATGCGCCTGCCGAAAAGCCTGCTGGCGTTCTCGGCATCGTTTTTCCTGGTGACCCTGCCGGTGGCCGGGATCCTCCCGGAAAACTTCGGCGGCTGGGTATTGGCGGTGATCCTCGGCATCGGCGTGCTGTGGGGCGTGTCCGAGCTGTTCTTCGGCATGACCTGGGGCGGCCCGATGAAGCACGCCTTCGCCGGTGCCCTGCACCTGGCCTGGCACCGCCGCGCCGAACGCTTTGGTGGCGGCCGTTCCACCGGCCTCAAGCCGCTGGACCTGGAAGACCCGAACGCCCCGCTGGGGGTGGAAAAACCCAAGGATTTCACCTGGAACCAACTGCTGGGCTTCGACGCCTGCGTGCAGTGCGGTAAATGCGAAGCCGCGTGCCCGGCCTTTGCCGCCGGCCAGCCGCTGAACCCGAAAAAGCTGATCCAGGACATGGTGGTTGGCCTGGCTGGCGGTACCGATGCCAAGTTCGCTGGCAGTCCTTACCCGGGCAAGCCCATCGGCGAACACAGCGGCAATCCGCACCAGCCGATCGTCAACGGCCTGGTGGACGCCGAGACCCTGTGGTCCTGCACCACTTGCCGCGCCTGCGTCGAGGAATGCCCGATGATGATCGAGCACGTCGATGCCATCGTCGACATGCGCCGTCACCTGACCCTGGAAAAGGGCGCCACCCCGAACAAGGGCGCCGAAGTCCTGGAAAACCTGATCGCCACCGACAACCCGGGTGGTTTCGCTCCGGGCGGGCGGATGAACTGGGCGGCGGACCTCAACCTGGCGCTGCTCGGCGAGAAGAAAACCACCGATGTGCTGTTCTGGGTTGGCGACGGCGCGTTCGACATGCGCAACCAGCGCACCCTGCGCGCCTTCGTCAAAGTGCTGAAAGCGGCCAAGGTCGACTTCGCGGTACTCGGCCTGGAAGAACGCGACAGCGGCGACGTGGCCCGGCGCCTGGGCGACGAGGCGACCTTCCAGCTGCTGGCCAAGCGCAATATCCAGACTCTGGCCAAGTACAGTTTCAAGCGCATCGTCACCTGCGACCCCCACAGTTTCCATGTGCTGAAAAACGAATACGGCGCACTTGGTGGCGAGTACGTGGTGCAGCACCACAGCACCTACATGGCCGAGCTGATTAGCGCTGGCGCCCTGAATCTGGGCCAGCACAAAGGCAACAGCGTGACCTATCACGACCCCTGCTACCTGGGCCGCTACAACGGCGAGTACGAAGCGCCGCGGGAAGTGCTGCGGGCGCTGGGGATCGAGGTCAAGGAAATGCAACGCTCCGGTTTCCGTTCGCGCTGCTGCGGCGGTGGCGGCGGCGCGCCGATCACCGACATTCCGGGCAAGCAGCGGATCCCCGACATGCGCATGGATGACATCCGCGAAACCGGCGCCGAGCTGGTGGCCGTGGGTTGTCCACAATGCACCGCGATGCTCGAAGGTGTGGTCGAGCCACGACCGCTGATCAAGGACATCGCCGAACTGGTGGCCGACGCCTTGCTGGAAGACGCCGCGCCCGGCAAGCCGGCCGCCCCGGCCAAACGTGAACCTGCGGAGGCCCACTGATGAGCGACATTATCCGCCGCGACCCGCGGGCCGAATGGATCGCCCGCAACCGCCTGCACCCGCTGCACGCAGCCATGCAGCCGGCGCAGCACAGCTGGATGGGGCCCAACGGCATCATCCGCAAGAACCCCCACGGGGTCGGTTTCATCGGCCCCAACGGCATCAAGCGCATCGACCGCAGCGGCGCCCAGCAGGGCGGGGCGGTCAAGCGCAGCGCTACGGTCGAAGTCCAGCTGCCGCTGCATCAGGTGGCGCAGCCGGCGTTCTACATCAGCGTGGTGCCGGACATGGTCGGCGGCCGCCTGAGCAGCCACGACCGCGATCTTCTGGGTCTGGCCCATCAACTGGCCGGCAAGGACGGCGCGGTGCTGGCAGTGGTGTTCGGCGAGCACAAGGAAAACGCCTTCGCCACGGCTGGCGTCGACCGTCTGCTGGTGCTGGAAGGCAACGAATTCAGCGGTTATGCACCGGAACAACGGGTCCAGGGCCTGCGGGCTGTGGATAACCAGTTCAGCCCGCGTCACTGGTTGCTTCCCGACAGCCGCACCGGTGGCGGCGAGCTGGGCCGGCGTTTTGCCGCGGCCCTGGGCGAACGCCCGGCCACGCGGGTCTGGCAGGTCAAGGACGAGCAGTGCATCGGCCGCGCCGGTGCCGGCTTGCAGGACCTGGCCCGGCCGCTGGCACGCTTGATCCTGGCCGCCGCCGAATGCGCCGAGCCGGTCAGCGAAACCCGCCACGAAGCCCTGCCGGTGGAGTTATCCACAAGCGTGGCGCGCAGCCTGGCGCGGATCGAGGACCTGGGCGCGGTGGCGGTGGACCCGGCGGCGATTCCCATGGCCGAGGCCGAATTCATTTTCTCCGGCGGCAACGGGGTCAAGGACTGGGAGCTTTTCCACCGGACCGCCGCGGCCCTGGGCGCCACCGAAGGCGCATCGCGGGTGGCGGTGGACGACGGCTTCATGGCCCGCGACCGTCAGGTCGGCGCCTCGGGCACCTGGGTCACCGCCCGGGTGTACGTGGCGGTGGGGATTTCCGGGGCGATCCAGCACCTGCAGGGCATCGGTGCCTGCGACAAGGTGGTGGCGATCAACCTCGATCCGGGCTGCGACATGATCAAACGCGCCGACCTGTCGGTGATTGGCGAAAGCGCCGAGCTTCTTCAAGCCTTGATCGCGGCGGTAGAGGCCTACCGCAACGGCGCCAAGCGCGATGCGGCTTAAGGGAAGGATAGGGTTATGAGTACTAATGTGATCAGCCTGGTGTCTGTCGGCGCCCACCCGACTTCCGGCCGGCCACGGCGTGCCGAGCAGGATGCGCGGGCGGTCGAGCTGGGGCTGCAACTGGCCGGGGACAGGCTGCAGGTGCTGCATGCCGGCGATATCGCCGAGCCGGCCCTGCGCGCGTACCTGGGCATGGGCCTGGAACAGATGCACGTGCTGGAGCAGTCGGCCGGTGCCGATGCGCTGCCGGCGCTGACCGACTATCTGCGCGATGCCGGGGCACAAGTGGTGCTTACCGGCAGCCAGGCGGAAACCGGTGAAGGTTCGGGCATGCTGCCGTTCCTGCTGGCGGAGAACCTCGGCTGGCCGCTGGTGGTGGGCCTGGCCCAGGTGGAATCCATCGACGGCGGCGTGGCCCTGGTGCTGCAAGCCCTGCCACGCGGCCAGCGCCGCCGGCTGAAGGTGCGCCTGCCGTTCCTCGCCACTGTGGATAACGCCGCGCCCAAGCCGCGGCAGAGTGCCTACGGCCCGGCCCGACGCGGGGTGCTACAGGCGCGGCAGGTGGAAGTGCTCGACGATGAGCTGTTCACCAGCGCCACCCTGCAACCAGCCAAGCCCCGGCCCAAGCGCCTGAAAGTGATCAAGGCCAAGAGCGGCGCCGACCGCATGAAAGCCGCGACCGCCAAGGCCAGCGGTGGTGGCGGCCAGGTGCTCAAGGGCGTCAGCGCCGAAGCTGGGGCCGAGGCGATCCTCAAGCTGCTGATCGAAGAAGGCGTGGTCCGTTAGGGCCGGGCCTGTCGCACTGTCGTTATCGCGAGCAAGCTTCGCTCCTACAGGGGACTTANGCTTGCTCGCGATAAATCCTCCAAACACCACACTTCCCACGGTTACCCACAATCCCTGTGCGCGCCTCTGTGGATAAGATGTTCGTCCCTCTCTGAACGCCGCGCCAATCAAGCGCTGCGGCGCTCTGTACGAAAAACGATCAAGCTAAGTCGAGGTTTTTACGAAGGTTTTTCTGTGGATAAGGAATTCCCTCGCTCCTCTGCCGCTGTTGACTTGCCCCCAAAGTCTGTTGGCCTTTTTGTGGATAAGATGTTTGCTGTCCGCTGAGAGCCATATAAACAGCGGCCTACAAAGAACTGATCAAAAAATAGGCAAATCCAGGGTTTTGCCTTGTCGGCGGTACTGAAGCCTCGATATTTCGCGCTATTCGGCGGTTTTCCACAGCTCGCGGCCCTTTGCCGTGAAGTTGCCCCCAAAGTCTGTTGGCGCTTCTGTGGATAAGGTGTTCGCCTTCGCCTGTGGGCCTTTGAATACGTGGCTTGCAGAGTCTTGTTCAAAAAATGATCAAAGCCTGGTGGGAAAGGCCTTTCTGGATAAGTCACGGATTTTCTTCAGGTTCTGCCAACGAATCCGCCGGCTGAAAGCCAAGTTGCCCACATTTGCTGTGGGTGGAGATGTGGATAACTTGTTCGCGGAAGGCTGGGGGCCTTGTCGGCCATGGCCGGGAAGGGGGTAGATCAGATTTTGTACAGCGACTTCATCCTGGTAGGAGCGAAGCTTGCTCGCGATGAACGATAACCCGGTGTGTCAGATGCACCGTGTCGCGTTCATCGCGGGCAAGCCTCGCTCCTACAGGTCTTGGATCAGCCGTGAACCGGCACGCCCTTGAGGTACGGAGCCGGTTCGGCGCCGAGGTTGCTCAGCATGCGCTCGCTGTACCAGTCCACGAAGTTGACCACGCCGAACTCATAGGTCTTGGAGTACGGGCCTGGCTGGTAGGCGGTGGAGTTGATGCCGCGCTGGTTCTCTTCGGCCAGGCGACGGTCCTGATCGTTGGTGGCGTCCCACACCTGGCGCATGCGCTCGACGTCGTAGTCCACGCCTTCGACCGCGTCCTTGTGCACCAGCCACTTGGTGGTGACCATGGTTTCCTGGGCGCTGATCGGCCACACGGTGAACACGATGATGTGGTCGCCCATGCAGTGGTTCCACGAGTGCGGCAGGTGCAGGATGCGCATCGAGCCCAGGTCCGGGTTCTTGATCCGGCCCATCAGCTTGGCGCAGCCCTGCTTGCCGTCCATGGTCATGGACACGGTGCCCTTGAGCAGCGGCATGCGCACGATGCGGTTACGCAGGCCGAAGCTGGCGTGGGCGTAAGGGATCTTCTCGGCTTCCCAGGCGGCGGCGGAGGCTGCCACGTGGTCCTTGAACGCCTGGTCGGCGCGCGGGTCGGTGACGTCGTCCCACTCCAGCAGGGTCTTCAGCAGTTCCGGGTGCGAACCGCCGCAGTGGTAGCACTCGCGGTTGTTTTCCAGCACCAGCTTCCAGTTGGCCTTTTCCATCAAGGTGGTCTGCACCGCCACCTTGGTGTTCTCCATGTTGTAGGGTTCCATGTAGTGCGTCAGGGTCGCCAGGAAGTCATCGATGGCCGGCGGGTTTTCCGCGAGGCTGATGAAGATGTAGCCACCGGCGGTCTTCACGTTCACCGGCTTGAGGCCGTACTGCTTCATGTCGAAGTCGGCGCCCATCTCGGTGCCGGCGAACAGCAGGCGGCCGTCCAGCTCGTAGGTCCACTGGTGGTAGTGGCAGACCAGCTTGGCGACCTTGCCCTTGTCGCTGGTGCACAGGCGCGAACCGCGGTGGCGGCAGACGTTGTGGAAGGCATGGACCACGCCGTCGGCGCCACGGATCACGATGATCGGGTTCTTGCCGATCTGCAGGGTGATGTAGTTGCCCTTGGTCGGGATTTCGCAGGTCATGCCGGCGATCAGCCATTCCTTCTGGAAGATCTCCTGCATGTCGATATCGAACAGGCGCTCGTCGCAGTAGAACGGCTGCGGCAGGGAGAAGGTCCGCTCGCGTTCTTGGAGCATTTGTGCGGTGGCCTTGCGTGCGGGTTCCAGCGGATCGCCCAGGCTCAGGGTTGCGGTGACGTCCATCGTTTTAGTCCTCATGGCCATCTGTGTGGCCGGCGAAAGTGTCTACGGTTTTGCGACGCAAGGCTGGAAACCAGCTGTTATCAGTTGAGGCGAGTGTGGGGCCGGCGCGGCCCAGAACCTTATCCATGGGCGACATGGCCCAATCTGTTCCCGACGCGCAAGCCCCGGTGGTTGGGGGCTGGTCGCGATAAGCATGTGAATGTCGCGGATAGGTAAATGGGCGTTCATGGGCCTGCGCACAATCGCCACATAAAGGCCGGCAGTCGGCCGTGGAGAACCAGCATGTCCAATAACTTCCTGAACCCGGTAACCACCCAGACCTGGGCCAATGGCCGACATATCGTCCGTTGCGTCAAAGTCATCCAGGAAACCTGGGACGTGCGCACCTTCTGCTTCATGGCCGACCAGCCGATCATGTTCTTCTTCAAGCCGGGGCAGTTCGTCACCCTGGAGCTGGAGATCGAAGGCCAGCCGATCATGCGGTCCTACACCATTTCCAGCTCGCCCTCGGTGCCCTACAGCTTCTCGGTGACCATCAAGCGCGTCCCTGGCGGCAAGGTGTCCAACTGGCTGCACGACACCCTGCACGAAGGCCAGGAGCTGGCGGTGCACGGGCCGGTGGGGCTGTTCAATGCCATCGACTTCCCGAGCCCGAAAATCCTCTACCTCAGCGGTGGCGTCGGCATCACCCCGGTGATGTCCATGGCGCGGTGGTTCTACGACACCAACGGCAATGTCGACATGGTGTTTATCCACAGCGCGCGCTCGCCGAAAGACATCATTTACCACCGCGAGCTGGAGCACATGGCGTCGCGGATCGACAACTTCAGCCTGCACCTGATCTGCGAGAAACACGGCCTGGGCGAGCCCTGGGCCGGTTATCGCGGCTACCTGAACCACAAGATGCTGGAGCTGATGGCGCCGGACTTCCTCGAGCGCGAGGTGTTCTGCTGCGGCCCGACGCCTTACATGAACGCGGTCAAGCGTTTGCTCGAGGCCGCCGGCTTCGACATGTCGCGCTACCACGAGGAATCCTTCGGCGCGACGCCGGCGGAAGCCCGTGCCGATGCGGTGGAACAGGCCGAGCAGGCCGCCGAGGCGCCGGAAGTCGACGCCGCCGACCTGCACCAGGTGGAGTTCACCGCGTCGGGCAAGAGCATCCGCGTGGCGCCGGGCGAGACCGTCCACGCCGCTGCGGCCAAACTTGGCCTGATGATCCCCAAGGCCTGCGGCATGGGCATCTGCGGCACCTGCAAGGTGCTCAAGCTGGGCGGTGAAGTGGAGATGGACCACAACGGCGGCATCACCGAGGAAGACGAAGCCGAAGGCTACATCCTGTCCTGCTGCAGCGTGCCGAAGGGGGATGTGCGGGTCGAGTATTGAGGGGCCATACCACGCCCAGGTCGTACCGAAGCCTGTAGCCGCTGCCGAAGAATGAGGCTGCGATCGACTGCGCAGCAGTCGTAAAACCGGACAACCTGTTATTCCAGACATACCGCGTGTTCAGGTTTTGCGAGGACTGCGTCCTCGATCGCAGCCTCGTACCTCGGCAGCGGCTACAGATAGGCCAGTTTTTTCAATCGATAAACAGATCCGTCATCAGCGTTTCGCTGCTGTCGGGATCGAAGCGGTAATGGGCGAAGTCGCTCACCCCCTGTTCGCGCAGTATTTCCTCGTCGATCAGCAAGCGCCCGGTGATGCGGCGCTGGCTGCTGGAGAGGATCGCGTGGGCCGCATCGGCCATGATCGCCGGCGTGCGCGCATGCTTGAACGATTCGCGCGAACCCAGCTGGAACTCGATGGCGGCGGTGGCGATCATGGTCTGCGGCCACAGCGAGTTGACGCTGATGCCGTAGTTCCTGAATTCCTCGCTCATGCCCAGGGTCAGCATGCTCATGCCGTACTTGGTGACGGTGTAGGGGCTGTACTGGGCGAACCATTTGCTCGCCAGGTTCAGCGGCGGCGACAGGTTGAGAATGTGGCCGCCGCTGCTTTTCAGGTAGGGCAGGGCCGCCTGGCTGCACAGCAGCACGGCGCGGGTGTTGATCTGGTGCATCAGGTCGAAGCGCTTGAGCTCGATGTGCTGCACCCCGGTCAACTTGATCGCGCCGGCATTGTTGACCAGCGCATCGATGCCGCCGAACTGCTCGGCGGCCTTGGCCAGGGCCTGGCGCACCGCGTCTTCGTCACGCACGTCCACCTGCAAGGCTAGGGCCTTGCCGCCAATCGCCTCGACCTCGCGGGCCACGCTGAAGATGGTGCCGGGCAGCTTGGGATGGGGCTCGGCGCTTTTCGCCGCGATTACGATATTGGCCCCGTCCCGCGCCGCCCGCAGGGCGATCTCGCGGCCGATGCCACGACTGGCGCCGGTGATGAACAGGGTCTTGCCTTGTAAGGACATGGATGCGCTCCTGATTATTGTCGTTATCCGAGCGGATACAGCGGCTCGCCAGACAATCTAGTCCATGTCTGGCGGCGCGTGCGGATCAGGGGCGAAAAGCTGGTGCGGCGGGAATGGCCCCGGCCAGTTGACCGGGGGCAGGGCGGGGGCGTTTCAGCCGGCCATGACCTGGCGAATGTCCGCGGCCAGTTCGCGCACCCGCGCTTCTTCGGTGTCCCACGAGCACATGAAACGCGCGCCGCCTTTACCGATGAAGGTGTAGAAGCGCCAGCCCTTGGCGGTCAGCGCGGCGATGGCCGGTTCCGAGAGTTGCAGGAACACGCCGTTGGCCTGCACCGGGAACATCAGCTCCACCCCAGGAATGTCCGCCACCAGCTCGGCCAGCAACTGCGCGCAATGGTTGGCATGGCGGGCGTATTTGAGCCAGGCGTCGTTTTCCAGCAGGCCGACCCAGGGCGCGGACAGAAAACGCATCTTCGAGGCCAGCTGGCCGGCCTGTTTGCAGCGGTAGTCGAAGTCTTCGGCCAGCTTGTGGTTGAAGAACAGGATCGCCTCGCCCACCGCCATGCCGTTTTTCGTGCCGCCGAAGCACAGCACGTCGACCCCGGCTTTCCAGGTCAGGTCGGCGGGCGAGCAGCCGAGGAAGGCGCAGGCGTTGGAGAACCGCGCGCCGTCCATGTGCAGGTTCAGCCCCAGCTCCTTGCAGGTGGCGCTGATGGCGCGGATTTCGTCCGGGGTGTAGACGCTGCCGACTTCGGTGGCCTGGGTCAGGGTCACCACCCGTGGCTTGGGATAGTGGATGTCCTGGCGCTTGAGGGCGATGTCGCGGATCGAGTCCGGGGTCAGCTTGCCGTTCTCGGTGCCGGCGATCAGCAGCTTGGAACCGTTGGAGAAGAACTCCGGCGCGCCGCATTCGTCGGTTTCGACGTGGGCGGTTTCCGAGCAGATGACGCTGTGGTAACTCTGGCACAGCGACGACAGGGCCAGGGAGTTGGCGGCGGTGCCGTTGAAGGCGAAGAACACCTCGCAGTCGGTCTCGAACAGCTTGCGGAAATAATCGGCGGCGAGCGCGGTCCACTGGTCGTCGCCATAGGCGCGTTCGTGGCCGCGGTTGGCCTGTTCCATGGCCGTCCAGGCCTCGGGGCAGATGCCGGAATAGTTGTCGCTGGCGAATTGTTGGCTCTTGTCGGTCATGGCCGTCTTCCGTGCTAAGGGTCCGAGAAGGGAGCCCTTCGATAAAGGGCTCCGGATAAGGTGCTCCTGGGTAAGGAGCCCTTGGGTAAAGCGTCCGCAACGAGGTCTGGGCCAGCAGGACAGCGCAGGCCCCGCAGAAATCGGTGGAGCGCCACTTTACCCAAGATTGACGGGGGAGCACACGCTCTGTTTATGGATGAAAAATGCACAGGCCATGAGGATTTATGCCAGACCCGATCCTGACCCCGTTTGCCGCCCGGCGCGATGGCGCCCTGGACCTGCTCAAGTGGCTGGCGCTGCTCGGCATGGTGCTCGATCACCTGCGCTACGTCGGCTGGAGCCTCGATCTGCTGTATGTGCCCGGGCGTCTGGCGTTTCCCTGGTTCTGCCTGGCGCTGGCGGCCAATGTGGCGCGGGCCGGCGCGACGGAGCGCGAGGGCGCGGGGCAATGGCGTTACCTGGGCTGGCTGCTGCTGTTCAGCCTGCTCAGCGAAGTGCCGTACCGGCTGTACATTCCCGACCCCGATACCCTGAATGTGCTGCCGACCCTGGCCCTGGGCCTGCTGGTGGCCCGTGTCTGGCAGCGACGCGGCGGCCTGGCGCTGTGGCTGGGGATCGGCGCGGCCTTGCTGGGCGGGCTGTTCGATCGGCACCTGATGTTCGGCCTGTTCGGCGTATTGCTGCCGCTGGCGTTTTTACTGGTGCTGCAGCGTCGCTGGTACTGGGCGCTGCTGCCGGGGCTGCTGTGCCTGGCGGCCAATCAGTGGGAAAGCCTGCTGCCGGCGGCGCGCCAGGGCAGTCAGGTGGCGGCCTGGGCCCTGGTCGCCTGCGTGCTGGCGCCGTGGCTGGGGCTGGCGATCCTGCGGCGCTTGCGCGGTGTTTCGCCGCCGCCGATGCGGCGCTGGGCCTATCTCCTGTACCCCGGGCATTTCCTCCTGCTGCTGATGCTGCGCAATCTCCTGGCCTGATGGCGAATCGTTGTCGCTGCGAAGCCTGTAGCCGCTGCCGAGCCTGCGAGGCTGCGATCGGCCGCGAAGCGGTCGTAAAACCGGACAACCTGTTCTTCCAGACATACCGCGTGCTCAGGTTTTGCGAGGACTGCGTCCTCGAGCGCAGCCTCGCGGGCTCGGCAGCGGCTACAGGTGCGCAGGCCTGAAAGCGGCCGCGCCACTGGTCGGCGTCGAGGCTCCGCGGTCGCGGGCAAGCCTCGGATATAGAGCCTTCGGTGCATGGCGCGCGGCGGTCTGGGTCTCTCTGCGCCAAGCCATGTCGTAAACGCACCTTTGCGTGGCGTCCATAGGCATTTGATCGGTCAGCGCCGGTCATACCATCGCATCCAAAGGGCACTACCGCAGGGTACGTGCCTCACCGAGACGAAAGGCGCACCGCCGCCGCTGGGAGAGACGCGATGTTCAGCAAGCAAGACCAAATCCAGGGTTATGACGATGCACTGCTGGCGGCCATGAATGCCGAGGAGCAACGTCAGGAAGATCACATCGAGCTGATCGCGTCGGAGAACTACACCAGCAAGCGCGTGATGCAAGCGCAAGGCAGCGGCCTGACCAACAAGTACGCCGAAGGTTATCCGGGCAAGCGCTACTACGGTGGCTGCGAGCACGTGGACAAGGTCGAGGCCCTGGCCATCGAGCGCGCCAAGCAACTGTTCGGCGCCGACTACGCCAACGTCCAGCCGCACTCCGGTTCCTCGGCCAACAGCGCCGTGTACCTGGCCCTGCTGCAAGCCGGCGACACCATCCTGGGCATGAGCCTGGCCCATGGCGGCCACCTGACCCACGGCGCCAAGGTGTCGTCCTCGGGCAAGCTGTACAACGCCGTGCAGTACGGCATCGACACCAACACCGGGCTGATCGACTACGACGAAGTCGAGCGCCTGGCCGTCGAGCACAAGCCGAAGATGATCGTCGCCGGCTTCTCGGCTTACTCCAAGACCCTCGACTTCCCACGCTTCCGCCAGATCGCGGATAAAGTCGGCGCGCTGCTGTTCGTCGACATGGCCCACGTCGCTGGCCTGGTCGCCGCTGGCCTGTACCCGAACCCGCTGCCTTACGCCGACGTGGTCACCACCACCACCCACAAGACCCTGCGCGGTCCGCGTGGCGGCCTGATCCTGGCCAAGGCCAACGAAGAAATCGAGAAGAAGCTCAACGCCGCGGTATTCCCTGGCGCCCAGGGCGGCCCGCTGATGCACGTGATCGCCGCCAAGGCGGTGTGCTTCAAGGAAGCGCTGGAACCTGGCTTCAAGGCCTACCAGCAGCAAGTGATCGAGAACGCCCAGGCCATGGCCAGCGTATTTATCAAACGCGGCTACGATGTAGTGTCCGGCGGCACCGACAACCACCTGTTCCTGGTCAGCCTGATCCGTCAGGGCCTTACCGGCAAGGATGCGGACGCTGCCCTGGGGCGCGCCCACATCACTGTGAACAAGAACGCCGTCCCGAACGATCCACAGTCGCCGTTCGTCACCTCCGGCCTGCGTATCGGCACCCCGGCGGTGACCACGCGCGGCTTCAAGGTGACCCAGTGCGTGGAACTGGCCGGCTGGATCTGCGACATCCTCGACCACCTCGGCGATGCCGATGTCGAGGCCAATGTCGCTCGTCAGGTATCGGCCCTGTGCGCGGACTTCCCGGTTTATCGCTGAGTGCGGTTTTGGAGTAAATGACTATGCAACGCTACTCGGGCTTCGGCCTCTTCAAGCACTCCCTCAGCC
The DNA here is from genome assembly GCF_052044735.1 of Pseudomonas sp. 22526. Classification (NCBI taxonomy): domain Bacteria; kingdom Pseudomonadati; phylum Pseudomonadota; class Gammaproteobacteria; order Pseudomonadales; family Pseudomonadaceae; genus Pseudomonas; species Pseudomonas sp. 22526. The sequence goes on along the minus strand of NZ_JBQENK010000012.1, from coordinate 131,409 downwards.
ACCATGAAAACTGGCAGCGCATGTGGCGCACGCCGACCCCGAAAAAGGTCTACGACGTGGTCATCGTCGGCGGTGGCGGGCATGGCCTGGCGACCGCCTATTACCTGGCCAAGGAGCACGGCATCACCAACGTCGCCGTGGTCGAGAAAGGCTGGCTGGGCGGCGGCAACACCGCGCGCAACACCACCATCGTGCGTTCCAACTACCTGTGGGACGAGTCGGCGCACCTGTACGAGCACGCGATGAAACTGTGGGAAGGCCTGTCCCAGGACCTCAACTACAACGTGATGTTCTCCCAGCGCGGCGTCTACAACCTGTGCCACACCCTGCAGGACATCCGCGATTCCGAGCGTCGGGTCAGTGCCAACCGCCTCAACGGCGTGGACGGCGAACTGCTCAACGCCAAGCAGGTGGCGGACGAGATTCCCTACCTGGACTGCTCGAAGAACACCCGCTACCCGGTGCTGGGCGCCACCGTCCAGCGCCGTGGCGGCGTGGCCCGTCACGACGCCGTGGCCTGGGGCTTTGCCCGTGCCGCCGACGCCCTGGGCGTGGACCTGATCCAGCAGACCGAAGTGATCGGCTTCCGCAAGGAAAACGGCGTGTGCATCGGCGTGGAGACCAACAAGGGCTTCATCGGCGCCAAGCGCGTCGGCGTGGTCACCGCCGGTAACTCCGGGCACATGGCCAAGCTCGCCGGCTTTCGCCTGCCGATCGAATCGCACCCGCTGCAAGCGCTGGTGTCTGAGCCGATCAAGCCGATCATCGACAGCGTGATCATGTCCAACGCGGTGCACGGTTACATCAGCCAGTCCGACAAGGGCGACCTGGTGATCGGCGCCGGTATCGACGGCTGGGTCGGCTACGGCCAGCGCGGTTCGTACCCGGTGATCGAACACACCATCCAGGCCATCGTCGAGATGTTCCCGATCCTTTCGCGGGTGCGCATGAACCGCCAATGGGGCGGCATCGTCGACACCACCCCGGACGCTTGCCCGATCATCTCCAAGACTCCGGTGCCGAACATGTTCTTCAACTGCGGTTGGGGTACCGGCGGCTTCAAGGCCACCCCGGGTTCGGGCAACGTATTCGCCGCGAGCCTGGCCAAGGGTGAAATGCACCCGCTGGCCGCACCTTTCTCCATCGACCGTTTCCACAACGGTGCGCTGATCGACGAACACGGCGCTGCAGCTGTCGCCCACTAACAGGAGAAATCCCTATGTTGCACATCTTCTGTCCTCACTGCGGCGAACTGCGCTCCGAAGAGGAATTCCATTCGTCCGGCCAGGCGCATATCCCGCGTCCGCTGGATCCGAACAACTGCACCGACGAGGAGTGGGGCAACTACATGTTCTTCCGCGACAACCCTCGCGGTCTGCACCACGAGCTGTGGATCCATGCCGCCGGCTGCCGTCAGTACTTCAACGCCACCCGCGACACTGTGACCTACGAGATTCTCGAAACCTACAAGATCGGTAGCAAGCCGCAATTCACCGACAAGACCGATAGCCCGAAAGCGGCCACGCAGGCTCTGGGAGAGAAGGTATGAGCCAGTCCAATCGCCTGTCCAACGGCGGACGCATCGACCGCAACAAAGTCCTCAGCTTCACCTTCAACGGCCAGACCTACAAAGGCTTCGAAGGCGACACCCTGGCCGCCGCCCTGCTGGCCAACGGCGTGGACATCATCGGTCGCAGCTTCAAGTATTCCCGGCCGCGCGGGATCTTCGCCGCCGGTGCCGAAGAGCCGAACGCGGTGCTGCAGATCGGCGCCACCGAAGCCACCCAGATCCCCAACGTGCGCGCCACCCAACAGGCGCTGTACCAGGGCCTGGTCGCCACCAGCACCAACGGCTGGCCGAGCGTCAACAACGACATGATGGGGATCCTCGGCAAGGTCGGCGGCAAGCTGATGCCGCCGGGCTTCTACTACAAAACCTTCATGTACCCGCAATCGTTCTGGATGACCTACGAGAAGTACATCCGCAAGGCCGCGGGCCTGGGTCGCTCGCCGACCGAGAACGATCCGGACACCTACGACTACATGAACCAGCACTGCGACGTGATGATCGTCGGCGCCGGCCCTGCCGGCCTGGCCGCGGCCGTGGCTGCCGCGCGCAGCGGTGCGCGGGTGATCCTCGCCGACGAACAGGAAGAATTCGGCGGCAGCCTGCTGGACAGCCGCGAAAGCCTGGACGGCAAGCCGGCGGCCGAGTGGGTCGCCACCGTGGTCGCCGAGCTGAAGTCGCTGCCGGACGTGACCCTGCTGCCACGGGCCACCGTGAACGGCTACCACGACCATAACTTCCTGACCATTCACGAGCGCCTGACCGACCACCTCGGCGATCGCGCGCCGATCGGCCAGGTGCGCCAGCGCATCCACCGGGTGCGGGCCAAGCGCGTGGTGCTGGCCACCGGCGCCTGCGAGCGTCCGCTGGTCTACGGCAACAACGACGTGCCGGGCAACATGCTGGCCGGCGCGGTCTCGGTCTACGTGCGCCGCTACGGCGTGGCACCGGGCAAGAAGCTGGTGCTGAGCACCAACAACGACCACGCCTACCGTGTGGCTCTGGACTGGCTCGACGCCAGCCTGCAAGTGGTGGCCATCGCCGATGCCCGTCACAACCCACGCGGCGCGCTGGTGGAAGAAGCCCGCGCCAAGGGCATTCGCATCCTCACTTCCAGTGCGGTGATCGAAGCCCGTGGCAGCAAGCATGTGACCGGCGCCCGCGTCGCGGCGATAGACGTCAAGGCGCACAAAGTCACCAGCCCGGGCGAGTGGCTGGACTGCGACCTGATTGCCAGCTCCGGCGGCTACAGCCCGGTGGTGCACTTGGCGTCGCACCTGGGCGGCAAGCCGATCTGGCGTGAAGACATCCTCGGTTTCGTACCAGGCGAAGCACCGCAGAAACGCGTGTGCGTCGGCGGCATCAACGGGGTCTACAGCCTCGGCGATTCCCTGGCCGACGGTTTCGAAGGTGGCGTGCGCGCTGCCAGCGAAGCGGGTTTCAAGGCCGTGGAAGCGGTACTGCCCAAGGCCCTCAGCCGTCTGGAAGAGTCGACCCTGGCGCTGTTCCAGGTGCCCCATGAAAAAGGCACCGCGCGGGCACCCAAGCAATTCGTCGACCTGCAGAACGACGTCACCGCCGCCGCCATCGAACTGGCGACCCGCGAGGGCTTCGAGTCGGTCGAGCACGTCAAGCGCTACACCGCGCTGGGCTTCGGTACCGATCAGGGCAAGCTCGGCAACGTCAACGGCCTGGCCATCGCGGCCCGTTCGCTGAACGTGAGCATCCCGCAGATGGGCACCACCATGTTCCGTCCGAACTACACGCCGGTGACTTTCGGCGCCGTGGCCGGTCGTCACTGCGGGCACATCTTCGAGCCGGTGCGTTTCACCGCGCTGCACTCGTGGCATGTGAAGAACGGCGCCGAGTTCGAGGACGTCGGCCAGTGGAAACGTCCTTGGTACTTCCCGAAGAACGGCGAAGACCTGCACGCCGCGGTCAAGCGCGAGTGCAAGGCAGTGCGTGACAGCGTCGGCCTGCTCGACGCCTCGACCCTGGGCAAGATCGATATCCAGGGCCCGGACGCCCGTGAGTTCCTCAACCGCATCTACACCAACGCCTGGACCAAGCTCGACGTGGGCAAGGCGCGCTACGGCCTGATGTGCAAGGAAGATGGCATGGTCTTCGACGACGGCGTGACCGCCTGCGTCGGCGAGAACCACTTCATCATGACCACCACCACGGGCGGCGCCGCGCGCGTCCTGCAATGGCTGGAGATCTATCAGCAGACCGAATGGCCGGAGCTCAAGGTGTACTTCACCTCGGTCACCGACCACTGGGCGACCATGACCCTGTCCGGGCCGAACAGCCGCAAGCTGCTCAGCGAAGTCACCGACATCGACCTGGACAAGGACGGCTTCCCGTTCATGACCTGGAAGGAAGGCCTGGTGGGCGGCGTGCCGGCGCGGGTGTTCCGCATCTCCTTCACCGGCGAGCTGTCGTACGAAGTCAACGTCCAGGCCGACTACGCCATGGGTGTGCTGGAGCAGATCGTCGAGGCCGGCAAGAAGTACAACCTGACCCCGTACGGCACTGAAACCATGCACGTACTGCGGGCCGAGAAGGGCTTCATCATCGTCGGCCAGGACACTGACGGCTCGATGACCCCGGACGACCTGAACATGGGCTGGTGCGTTGGTCGCACCAAACCCTTCTCGTGGATCGGCTGGCGTGGCATGAACCGCGAAGACTGCGTGCGCGACCAGCGCAAGCAACTGGTGGGCCTGAAGCCGATCGACCCGAACCAGTGGCTGCCGGAAGGCGCGCAACTGGTGTTCAACACCAAGCAGGCGATCCCGATGAGCATGGTCGGTCACGTGACCTCCAGCTATGCCCACAACTCCCTGGGTTATTCGTTTGCCATGGGTGTGGTCAAGGGCGGCCTGAAGCGGATGGGCGAGCGGGTGTTCGCGCCATTGGCCGACGGCACGGTGATCGAGGCGGAAATCGTTTCTTCGGTGTTCTTCGATCCGAAAGGCGATCGCCAGAACGTTTAACCCTACAACCTTGTAGGAGCGAGGCTTGCCCGCGATAGGCATCACGCGGTGCCTCAGACAGACCGCGACGTATTCATCGCGGGCAAGCTCCGCTCCTACGGGTGTGATGCAAGAATTTGAAGACAGGTGCTCTATGACCGCAGTCAACGTTTACCAACAGCGCCCGACCACTGGCGCCAAAGCCGAGTCGTCGCTGCACCATGCCGACCTCGCCAGCCTGGTGGGCAAGGGCCGCAAGAACGCAGGCGTGACCCTGCGCGAGAAGAAACTCCTCGGCCACCTGACCATCCGTGGCGATGGCCATGACCCGGCCTTCGCTGCCGGCGTGCACAAGGCCCTGGGCCTGGAACTGCCGGTGGCCCTGACCGTGGTTGCCAAGGGCGAAACCAGCCTGCAGTGGATGGGGCCGGACGAGTGGCTGCTGGTGGTGCCGAGCGGTGAAGAGTTCGCCGCCGAGAAAAAACTGCGCGAAGCCTTGGGCAATCTGCACATCCAGATCGTCAACGTCAGTGGCGGCCAGCAGATCCTCGAGCTGTCCGGCCCGAACGTGCGCCAGGTGCTGATGAAGTCCACCAGCTACGACGTGCACCCCAACAACTTTCCGGTGGGCAAGGCCGTCGGCACCGTGTTCGCCAAGTCGCAACTGGTGATCCGGCGCATGGGCGAAGACACCTGGGAACTGGTGATCCGCCGCAGCTTCTCCGATTACTGGTGGTTGTGGCTGCAGGATGCCGCCGCCGAATACGGCCTCAGCATCCAGGCCTGAAGCAAACCCCTGTAGCCGCTGCCGCAGGCTGCGATAANCCCCCTTCGGGGTCGATCGCAGCCTGCGGCAGCGGCTACAGAAGTGTACTTACGAACAGGAGTTACCCGCATGAGCCGCGCCCCCGATACCTGGATTCTGACCGCCGACTGCCCCAGCGTGCTCGGCACGGTGGACGCGGTGACCCGCTTTCTGTTCGAGCAGGGCTGCTACGTCACCGAGCACCATTCTTTCGATGACCGGCTTTCGGCGCGTTTTTTCATTCGCGTGGAATTCCGCCAGCCTGAGAATTTCAATGAGCAGGGCCTGCGCGACGGCCTGGCCGAGCGCGCCCGGGCTTTCGACATGAACGTCGAACTGACCCCGCCGCAGCATCGGCCGAAAGTGGTGATCATGGTCTCCAAGGCCGATCACTGCCTCAACGACCTGCTCTACCGTCAGCGTATCGGCCAACTGGCGATGGACGTGGTGGCGGTGGTGTCCAACCACCCGGACCTCAAGCCCCTGGCCGACTGGCACCAGATCCCCTACTACCACTTCCCCCTGGACCCCAACGACAAACCGTCCCAGGAGCGTCAGGTGTGGCAGGTGATCGAGGAGTCCGGCGCCGAACTGGTGATCCTTGCGCGCTACATGCAAGTGCTGTCGCCGGAGCTGTGCCGCAAGCTCGATGGCAAGGCGATCAACATCCACCACTCCCTGCTGCCCGGTTTCAAGGGCGCCAAGCCTTATCACCAGGCCTACAACAAGGGCGTGAAACTGGTGGGCGCCACCGCGCACTACATCAACAACGACCTGGACGAAGGCCCGATCATCGCCCAGGGCGTGGAGGTGGTGGACCACAGCCACTACCCCGAGGACCTGATTGCCAAGGGCCGCGATATCGAGGGCCTGACCCTGGCGCGGGCCGTGGGATATCACATCGAACGACGGGTGTTCTTGAACGCCAACAGGACGGTGGTGCTTTAACACAGGCCGCTTTGCGGCCATCGCGGGNGCGTGCGTCTGTAGGAGCGAGGCTTGCCCGCGATAGCGATTTTGAAGACGAAACAGCATCTGTACCCGAGCACTCTACGCGCTGCCTTTTCCGGCAACGCGGTTTCATAAAAACAACAGCGAGGTGAAAGCATGTCTGGTAATCGTGGTGTCGTGTATCTCGGCAACGGCAAGGTCGAAGTACAGAAAATCGACTATCCAAAAATGCAGGACCCGCGCGGCAGGAAGATTGAGCACGGCGTCATCCTGCGCGTGGTATCCACCAATATCTGCGGCTCGGACCAGCACATGGTGCGCGGCCGTACCACTGCCCAGGTCGGCCTGGTCCTGGGTCACGAAATCACCGGCGAGGTGGTGGAGAAAGGCAGCGACGTCGAGAACCTGAAGCTCGGCGACCTGGTCTCGGTACCGTTCAACGTGGCGTGCGGGCGCTGCCGTTCCTGCAAGGAGCAACACACCGGGGTCTGCCTGACCGTCAACCCGGCCCGCGCCGGTGGCGCCTACGGCTACGTCGACATGGGCGACTGGACCGGCGGCCAGGCCGAATACGTGCTGGTGCCGTACGCCGACTTCAACCTGCTGAAACTGCCGGACCGCGACAAGGCCATGGAGAAGATCCGCGACCTGACCTGCCTGTCCGACATCCTGCCGACCGGCTACCACGGCGCGGTGACGGCCGGCGTTGGCCCGGGCAGCACCGTCTACATTGCCGGTGCCGGCCCGGTAGGCCTGGCCGCTGCTGCGTCCGCCCGCCTGCTGGGCGCGGCGGTGGTGATCGTTGGCGACGTCAACCCGGTGCGCCTGGCTCACGCCAAGGCCCAGGGCTTTGAAATCGCCGACCTGTCCAAGGACACCCCGCTGCACGAACAGATCGTCGCCTTGCTCGGCGAGCCGGAAGTGGATTGCGCGGTCGACGCGGTGGGCTTCGAGGCCCGCGGTCACGGCCATGCCGGTGCCCAGCACGAAGCGCCGGCCACGGTGCTCAACTCGCTGATGGGCGTGGTGCGGGTCGCCGGCAAGATCGGTATTCCCGGCCTCTACGTCACCGAAGACCCGGGCGCGGTGGATGCTGCGGCCAAGATGGGCAGCCTGAGCATCCGCTTCGGCCTCGGCTGGGCCAAGTCCCACAGCTTCCACACCGGCCAGACCCCGGTGATGAAGTACAACCGCCAACTGATGCAAGCCATCATGTGGGACCGCATCAACATCGCCGAAGTGGTCGGCGTGCAGGTCATCAGCCTGGACGACGCCCCACGTGGCTACGGCGAATTCGACGCCGGCGTGCCGAAGAAATTCGTCATCGACCCGCACAAGCTGTTCAGCGCGGCCTAAGGCTTCAGCGCAGTAAAAAGGGCGACCCTTGGGTCGCCCTTTTTTATGGCTGACTCGAGCCAACCTGACTACGCGCCCTGTAGCCGCTGCCGCAGGCTGCNTCAGATCGCTACGACCGTTCCGGTCGATCGCAGCCTGCGGCAGCGGCTACAGATGTCGGTGTTGGAATAACGGTTGCCCGTCCGCGAGGTTCCGGGTATATCCGGGCCAGCTAAATATGGATACGCCGGTGCGGAACATTGATCCGGTTTTCCCGGTCAAATCCGCAGTTTTCCCGCCGTTGTCACGATGTATTTCTGGTTCAAGAGGTTGTCTCGATGAAAATTTCCCGCAGTGTTGCACTGGCTACGTTGCTGACCCTGGGTGCCAGCCCGGTTTTTGCCGCAGGCTTCAGCCTGAGCGATGCCGCCAATGCGGTGTCCAGCATGCAGGGTGGCGACAAGGCTACCGCTGCCGCTCCAACCTCGCAGACCGCCAGTCTGCTCAGCGCACTTTCGCAACTGGATGTCACGCCGGAGCAGGCCATCGGCGGTACCGGCGCGATGCTGGGCCTGGCGAAGAACCAGCTGAGCAGCACCGACTACTCGCAGTTGAGCAAAAGCGTTCCGGGGCTGGACAAGCTCGCGGGCGGCAACGCACTGGGTAACCTGGGCGCCCTCAGTGGCCTGCTCGGGCAGAGCGGTGGCAGCAAGACCGCCGGTCTGGAGAGTGCGCTGGGTAACGTGAAGAACACCAATGACCTGAACACCGCGTTCAGCGCCCTGGGCATGGACAGCGGCATGATCGGCCAGTTCGCCCCGGTGCTCCTGCAATACCTGGGTCAGCAGGGCGTGGGCGGTTCGCTGCTCAGCAGCCTGGGCGGGATCTGGGGCGTCGGCAGCGGCAGCTGATCAGCGGCGCTCGGCGCGCAAGGCGTCGATGCGCTGGTCCTTTTCGGTCCAGAGCTGGTTGACCCAGTTCTGGACGGTCTGGCGAAACGCCGGATCGTTTTCGTAATCCCCCTGCCACAACGCCGGATCCAGCTCACGGGTCTGGATATCGACGATCACCCGCGGCACGTTGCCGCTGATCAGGTCCCAGAAACCGGGAATCTTCTGCTGCGGATAGACCACCGTCACATCGAGGATGGCGTCGAGCTGTTCGCCCATGGCCGCCAGCACGAACGCCACGCCGCCGGCTTTCGGCTTGAGCAGCTGCTTGAAGGGGGATTGCTGGTGCTCGCGCTTGAGCGGCGTGAAGCGGGTGCCTTCCAGGTAGTTGACCACGGTGACCGGCTGGCGCTTGAACAGCTCGCAGGCGGCCTTGGTGATTTCCAGGTCCTTGCCTTGCAGCTCCGGGTTCTTGGCCAGGAAGGCCTTGCTGTAGCGCTTCATGAAGGGGTAATCCAGGGCCCACCAGGCGAGGCCGAGGAAGGGCACCCAGATCAGCTCTTTCTTCAGGAAGAACTTGAAGAAGGGGGTACGGCGGTTGAGGGTCTGGATCAGCGCCGGGATGTCGACCCAGGACTGGTGGTTGCTGATCACCAGGTACGAGGTGTCGACCCGCAGCTCGTCACCGCCGCGGATATCCCACTGGGTGGGGATGCACAGGGCGAAGATCAGCTTGTCGATTTCGGCCCAGGTTTCGGCAATCCACATCACCGCCTTCGACGCGTGGTCGCGCAGGCGCCCTGGCAGGACCAGCTTGAGCAGGGCGAACACCATCAAGGGCCCGAACAGGACCAGGGTGTTGAGCAACAGCAGCAGGGTGACGAAACAGCCGGTGAGCAGGCGGCGCATAAGGAACTCTTGAAAGCTTTTGGGCGCGCCATGATAAGCAGCTTCGCCGGGCAGGCCAAATCCTGATGTGCTGACGAATGTTTCACTTCTGTAAGGGTATGGTGCACTCAACCGAAATGACCGCCCCCGTACTGTAGGAGCGAGGCTTGCCCGCGATGGCGTCGGTTCAGACAGCGCGCGGTGCCTGCATCGCGGGCAAGTCGGATCGCCGCCCGCTCGCTCCTACAGAAGCATGGCCTGCAAACGATAGCGAACCAATTGCCCGGCCGCGGTCTAAAATCCTGCTGCCCACTTTCCAAGGAACCTGCTCTCGTGAAATCCGTCCTTGCACTCCTGTCCCTGCTGGCGCTGCCGGTCATGGCCGCCGAGCCGACCCTCTACGGGCGCTACGAATACATTCAACTGCCGGAAATCGGCGAAACCCTCAAGGCCAAGATGGATACCGGCGCCCTGACCGCCTCGCTGTCGGCCAAGGACATCCAGACCTTCACCCGCGATGGCGAGGAGTGGGTGCGCTTCCGCCTGGCGACCAAGGACGCCGACGGCAAGGTCTACGAACACAAGGTGGCGCGGATCAGCAAGATCAAGAACCGCGCCGATGAAGACGAAGACAAGGAAGAGGCCCAGGTGGCCAAGCGTCCGGTGGTCGACCTGGAAATGTGCCTGGGCAACGTCAAGCGCACCGTCGAGGTCAACCTGACCGACCGCAGCAGCTTCAATTACCCGCTGCTGATCGGCGCCAAGGCCCTGCGCGAGTTCGGCGCGGCGGTGAACCCGGCCCGGCGTTATACCGCGGACAAACCCGACTGCTGATTGACGGCGCATGAGGCATCCGGCACCGTTCTGGCACCTACTTCCCGTGCTTGGATGCCATGCCTCATATCCTGATTGTCGAAGACGAAGCGGCGATTGCCGATACGCTGATTTTTGCCCTGCAGGGTGAAGGTTTCAGCACCACCTGGCTGAGTCTCGGGCAGGCGGCGCTGGACTATCAGCGCAGCACACCGGCGGACCTGCTGATTCTCGACATCGGCCTGCCGGACATCAGTGGCTTCGAAACCTGCAAGCAGCTGCGGCGCTTCAGCGAGGTGCCGGTGATGTTCCTCAGTGCCCGGGACGGTGAAATCGACCGGGTGGTGGGCCTGGAAATCGGCGCCGACGATTATGTGGTCAAGCCCTTCAGCCCGCGCGAGGTCGCCGCCAGGGTCAAGGCCATCCTCAAGCGCATGGCGCCGCGGGTGTCGGTCGAGGCGCCGGCTTCGCCGTTCCAGGTCGATACCGACAAGTTCCAGATCAGCTACCGCGGCCAGCCCTTGAGCCTGACCCGCCATGAATTCCGCTTGCTGCATTGCCTGCTGGAACAACCCGAGCGGGTGTTCAGTCGCGAGCAGTTGCTCGACGCACTGGGGGTGGCGGCGGATGCCGGCTACGAGCGCAGCATCGACAGCCATATCAAGAGCCTGCGGGCCAAGCTGCGCCTGGTGGCGGCCGACGCCGAGCCGATCCAGACCCATCGCGGCCTGGGCTACAGCTACAGCCCGGGGCACAGCTGATGCCGTTGGGAATTCGGATTTTCCTGGTCTACGTGCTGTTCGTCGGCCTGACCGGCTATTTCGTGCTCAGCACGGTGATGGAGGAAATCCGCCCGGGCGTGCGCCAGTCCACCGAGGAGACCCTGGTGGACACCGCCAACCTGCTGGCGGAAATCCTCCGTGACGACTTCAAGGCCGGCACCCTCAGCGAGAACCGCTGGCCGGAACTGCTCAAGGCCTATGGCGAGCGGCAGCCGGCGGCGACTATCTGGGGCCTGCCGAAGAACCAGGTCAACCACCGCATCTATGTCACCGACGCCGAGGGCAAGGTGGTGCTGGACTCCAGCGGCCTGGCGGTCGGCCAGGATTATTCGCGCTGGAACGATGTGTACCTGACATTGCGCGGCCAATACGGTGCGCGCTCCTCGCGCAGCGTGGCCGACGACCCCAACTCCTCGGTGATGCATGTCGGCGCGCCGATTCGCGACAACGGCCGGATCATTGGCGTGGTCACGGTGGCCAAGCCCAACAGTTCCTTGCAGCCCTACGTCGACCGTACCGAGCGCCGCCTGCTGTGGTACGGCGCCGGCCTGATCGGCCTCGGCCTGTTGTTCGGCGCCTTGCTGTCCTGGTGGCTGAGCGTCGCCCTGCGCCGCCTGACCGGTTATGCCCAGGCGGTCAGCGAAGGGCGCCGCGCCGAGCTGCCGCACTACCGTGGCGGCGAGCTGGAGCAACTGGCCACGGCGGTGGAGCACATGCGCACCCAGCTGGAGGGCAAGGCCTATGTCGAGCGCTATGTGCACACCCTGACCCACGAGCTGAAAAGCCCGCTGGCGGCGATTCGCGGGGCGGCGGAGCTGTTGCAGAGCGATATGCCCGGCGAGCAGCGCGCACGTTTCGTCAGCAACATCGACAGCGAAAGCGCGCGCATGCAGCACCTGATCGAGCGCTTGCTGAACCTGGCGCAGGTCGAGCAGCGCCATGGCCTGGAAGAGCGGGAGGCGGTGCCGCTGGCGGAGCTGGCGAACCAGGTGCTGGACAGCCAGAAGGCGCGGATCGAGGGCAAGGGCCTGCAGGTCGAACAGCGTATCGAGCCGGGGCTGAAGCTGTCGGGCGAGGCGTTCCTGTTGCGTCAGGCCCTGGGCAATCTGCTGGAAAACGCCCTGGATTTCACCCCCGCCGGTGGCGTGCTGCGCTTGAGCGCCAGCAGAGCGGGCGAGCAGTTGCGGTTCAGCCTGTTCAACCAGGCCGAGCCCATCCCGGACTATGCCCTGGCGCGCCTGACCGAACGTTTCTACTCCCTGCCACGGCCCGACAGCGGGCGCAAAAGCACCGGTTTGGGGCTGAACTTCGTCGAAGAGGTGGTGCAGCTGCATGGCGGCCAGATGCAGATCGGCAATGTGGAAGGCGGCGTCGAAGTCAGTCTGGTGTTTCCTGTCTGATTCACCGGGTGCGCCGGTTGCGGGTGCTACGCCCCCGATCGCAGCCTTCGGCAGCGGCTACAGGATGCTTACAGTCCATGTAGCCGCTGCCGAGCCCGCGAGGCTGCGCTCGGTCGCGTAGCGACCGTAGACCCTGAATCCGCGATTTACCTGGGAAAATGCGCCGGCCGCTTCTGCAAAGGCAATCTCCACACAGTCTCCACACAGCCCCCATAAAACCCCCACATGGGCTGCCCAGACTCTCCCTCATTCGAACAGGGAGATAACCCATGAACCGCAATCTGACCATAAAGCTTGGGGCGATCGCCCTTTTGATCCTGGGGCTGCTGGTGCCGCTGTTGATGATCGACGGGCTGATCCAGGAGCGCCAGGAACTGCGCGACGGTGTGCTGACCGATATCGCCCGCAGCTCCAGCTACAGCCAGCAACTGAGCGGCCCGCTGCTGGTGGTGCCCTATCGCAAGGTGGTGCGCACCTGGAAAACCAACGAGAAGACCAACAAACGTTACCAGGAACAGGGTGAGGAGCGCGGGCAGCTGTATTTCCTGCCGGAGCACTTCGAACTCGATGGCCAGGTACGCACCGAATTGCGCGCCCGGGGGATCTACCAGGCCCGGCTGTTCCATGCCAACAACCGCATCAGCGGGCAGTTTGCGCTGCCCGAGCAATTGGGGATCAAGGAAGACTTCGTCGACTATAAGTTCGAGCAGCCGTTTCTCGCCGTGGGCATCAGCGACATTCGCGGCATCGAACAGGCGCTGGCCCTCGATCTGAACGGGCAGAGCCTGCCTTTCGCGCCCGGCACCCGGATTGACTGGCTGGGGGAGGGGGTACACGTCAACCTGCCGCTGCTGGACGGCAAGCGCAGCACCGACCTGGACTTCGCCTTCGACCTGCAATTGCAAGGCACCGGCCAGTTGCAGGTGCTGCCGGTGGGCAAGACCAGCAAGGTGCGCCTGCGTGCCGACTGGCCTCATCCGAGCTTTATCGGCAACTACTTGCCGGCGCAGCGGGAGATTTCCGACCTGGGTTTCGCCGCCAACTGGCAGACCTCGTTCTTCTCCACCAACCTGGAAAGCGCCTTGATCAATTGCCTGGCCAGCGGGCAGTGCGACGAGTTCAAGAACCGCTCTTTCGGCGTGAGCTTCATCGACCCGGTGGACCAGTACCTCAAGAGCGACCGGGCGATCAAATACGCGCTGCTGTTCATCGCCCTGACCTTTGCCGGCTTCTTCCTCTTCGAGGTGCTCAAGAGCCTGGCGGTGCACCCGGTGCAGTACGCCCTGGTGGGTGTGGCCCTGGCGTTCTTCTATCTGTTGCTGCTGTCGCTCTCGGAACACATCGGCTTCGCCCTGGCCTACCTGCTGTCGGCCGGTGCCTGCGTGACGCTGATCGGTTTCTACGTCTGCCATGTGTTGCGCAGCCTGGGCCACGGCCTGAGTTTCGCCGCCAGCCTGGCCGCCCTGTATGGCCTGTTGTACGGCTTGCTCAGCGCCGAGGATTACGCGTTGCTGATGGGCTCGCTGCTGCTGTTCGGCCTGCTGGGTGTGTTCATGGTGCTGACCCGCAAGCTCGACTGGTACGGCGTAGGCCAGGCCAAACCGGCCCAGCCGCTGACGTTCGAGGCGGAGGTGGGCCATGAGTAGGTCGTTGGGTTTGCGTGAGGACCAGCAGGCAGCGGAAGCCCTGCTGGCGTGGATTGTCGGGTTGCTGCCTGAAGCACCCTGGGGCGGTCATCGCGAGCAAGCTCGCTCCTACAGGTTTCGCGGTGCCCCATNCGATAGGGCCGGCCCGGCCACCAGCGTACTTCAGGTGATGACCGCGCCCGGGGCCTTCAAACCGGCGATTGGGTCGCCAGCATCGAAGGGCGTTGACTGACCTCGGCGTACCAGGCCGCCAGCCGGGGCTGGGCATCGCGCCACCGCAGGTCGGGGTGGCGGAAGTCGAGGTAGCCCAGGGCGCAGGCGACGCTGATGGAGGCGACGTCGAAGTGGCTGGCCAGTTCGGCGATCGCATCGGCCTCGAGCACGGCCAGGGCGCGGCGGATCTTGTCGCGCTGGCCGTCGAGCCACTGCTCCCAGTGTTTCTCGGGCGCGCGCAGGGCCAGTTCGTAACGGATCAGCACCGAGGCATCCATGATCCCGTCGGCCAGGGCCGCCAGGGTCAGGCGCCGCCAGCGGGCCGAGCCCTCGCGGGGGATCAGCGGGTTGCCGACATGTTGCTGGTCGAGGTAATCGAGGATCACCCGGCTGTCGTACAACACGTTGCCATCGGCCAGGCGCAGGGCGGGAATCTTGCCCAGCGGGTTGTCCTGGTTGAGGGCGGTGTCCGGATTCACCGGGGTCAACTGGCTGGCTTGCAGGGCCACGCGGTCCAGCTGGCCGGTCTCGTGCAGCAGCACCATGACTTTGCGCACGTAAGGTGATGCCGGGTTGTGGAACAGCGTCATGCTGGGGGTGGACATGAATATTCCTCGCGGGTGGAAGTGGAGCACAGGCTCGCAACCGGGGGATCTTAGCGCAGCCTCTGGCCCCGGCCACAGAGGCGGCATGCAGGACAGACAAGGAGTGATGAATGCGCAGGTCCTATCTTCGACACGGCTTGTACAGCCTGGCCCTGACCCTGCTGGGCGCGCTGGCGGTGTACCTGGCCTTGCAGTACGAGTTTCGCCGCCACGGCGAGGGTGAGCCGGAGCTGATCATGGCGTTCGCCTACATGGCCTGGTACTGGGCGCTGCCGGCGCTGGCCTTGCCGGCCCTGGGCTGTGCCCTGCTGAGCCTGCGGGGCCCCGGCCCGCTGACTCGGCCCTGGCGCTGGAGCCTGGCGGCAAGCTATGTACCGCTGCTGGGGCTGGCGCTGTTCTGCGTCCTGGTCGCCGCCGAGGCGCAGCAGGAAAACCGCGTATTCATCCCAGTGCTGCCGATCGGCCTGGGGCTGTCGCTGTACCTGTGGCGCGGCTTCCCCGCCGCCGGGGTCAGGCCGGAGGCGGGCGGTTGAACAAACCCCGCAGGGCGATCAGCGCCGGAGCGCCCAGGCCGAGCCAGCTCAGGGCGTCCCAGATGCCGTCGCCGAGCAGCGCGGAGAACAGCCCCGCGGCACAGAGCACGGCGATGAACAGTGGCGCGCCGAAGACCTTCCAGAAGTTCGATTGCCGCGGCCTCATGGCGCCACCCCGGCGGGTTCGCCCAAGGCCGGCCTGGCCGCGCGGCGCCGGACTATCCACAGGTACAGGCCGCTGCCCAGGACGATGATGGTCAGCACATCCAGGGTCGCCCAGAGGATCTTCATCGGCATGCCGCCGTAGTCGCCGAAGTGCAGCGGTTGCGACATGCCCATGGCGTCCATGTACCAGGGACGTTCGGCTACCGCCGTGACCTCCAGGGTGCTGGCGTCGATCAGCACCGGGGTCAGCAGGTGCGAGGTCAGGTGGGTGCTGCCCTTCATGAACACCGCGTAGTGATGCTCACTGGAAAAGCGTGTGCCGGGGAAGGCGATGAAGTCCGGCTGCATGCCCGGCGCCACCTCCTTGGCGATCTCCAGCAGGCGGCTGGCCGGGGCCAGTTGGGTCAGCGGCGGCGCATCGCGGTACGGCTCGATCATCGTGCTGAGGCTGTCGTTGCGCCAGGCGGCGATCAACAGGTCGGCGCAGGCGCTGATCACCCCGGTGACGCCGACCACCAGGGCCCAGGTCAGGGTCACCACGCCGATCAGGTTATGCAGGTCCAGCCAGCGCAGGCGGGTGGATTTGTCCTGGCGCACCGTGGCGAATCTCAGCCGGCGCATGAACGGCAGGTACAGCACCACGCCGGAGACGATCGCCAGCACGAACAGCAGCCCCATGAACGCCAGCAGCAGCTTGCCCGGCAGGTCGGCGAACATATCCACGTGCAGGCGCAGGATGAACATCATCAGCCCACCGTTGGCCGAGGGCGTTTCCACGGCTTCGCCGGTGCGGGCGTCGAGCATGAAGGTGTGGGACGAGTTGGGCTCGGTGCCGGCGGTCCTGGCCATGATGGTGAGCACGCCGTTGGGGTCTTCCTCGTCCCAGCCGAAGTACTGCATGACCTCGCCCGGGCGATGAGCCTCGGCGGCGCGCACCAGCTGCTGCAGGTCCAGCTGCGGGGTGTCGGCGGGCATTTCCCGCAGCTGCGGCGCGTCGCCCAGCAGGTGGTCGATCTCGTGGTGAAAGATCAGCGGCAGGCCGGTCAGGGCCAGCATCAGCAGGAACACCGTGCAGATCAGGCTGGTCCAGGTGTGGATAAAGGACCAGCGGCGGATGGTTTTGCTTTTCATTTCTTAGCCTTCAGACACAGCAAAGCCGTCCATGCAGGACGGCCCGGTGGTTAACTCAGCCGATTACCACTGGTAGGTGGCACTGGCGACCACGCTGCGCTGATCGCCGAAATAGCAGTAGGAACCATCGCAGGTGGACAGGTAGTCCTTGTCGAACAGGTTGGTGGCGTTGAGTTTCAGCGACGCGCCTTTGAGACTGCTGTCCAGGCGGCCGAGGTCGTAATGCACGGCAGCATCGAACACCGTGTAGGCATTGGCCTTGCCCAGCCAGGTATTGGCCTGGTCGCCATAGGTATTGCCGGTGTAGCGGGCTCCGGCGCCAATGCCGAAGCCGTCGAGCACGCCGCTGTGCCAGGTGTAGTCGGTCCACAGCGAGGCTTGCTGGTTGGGCATCAGTTGCAGGCGGTTGCCTTTATAGATGCCTTTTTGCACCTCGGACTTGGCCAGGGTATAGGCGGCGATGACCTTGAGGTTGTCGGTCACGTCGGACACCGCTTCCAGTTCCAGGCCTTTGACCTTCACTTCGCCGGTCTGGTTGGTCACCGATTCGCCACCGGCACCGATGCTGGTCACCAGCACGTTTTTCTGGGTTAGGTCGTAGACCGCCGCACTCAGCAGGGTGTTGGAACCAGGCGGCTGGTACTTGATGCCCAGCTCCCACTGCTTGCCCTCGGTGGGTTTATACGACTCGGTGGGGGAGACGCTGGCGTTGCTGGCAGGCTGGAAGGATTCGGCGTAGGACAGGTACGGCACCAGGCCCGAGTCGAACACATAGCTCAGCGCCGCGTTGCCACTGAAGTTCTTGCTGCGGTCGGTGTTGGTCACGTCGTTCTTGTTGAAGTAAGTGGTGCCTTGGTGCACCCAGTCTTCACGACCGCCCAGGGTCAGGCGCCATTGGTCCAGGGCCATCTGGTCCTGCACGTAGAGGCCGGTCTGCACGGTTTTCTGGTTGTAGTCGTAGTAAGCGCTGGAGCGCGCCGGGCGCACGATCGGTTTGCCATAGACCGGGTTGAAGATGTTGGTGGTCCCGCCGTCACCGTAAATCGACAGATAGGAAGTGTCGGTGCGCTGGTGATCCAGGCCGAGCAGCAGGGTGTGGGTGATGTCGCCGGTGGCGAAGTCGGCCTGGAAGTTGTTGTCGACCGCGAACTGGCTGATGTCCTCGTCCACGTTGGTCGAGGTGCGGCTGATATTGCCTGCTGCATCGGCCGGGGAGTAGGCGTAGGAACCCACGGTCAGTTGCTGGAAGGACAGCTCCGATTTGGTGTAGCGCAGGTTCTGGCGGAACTGCCAGATATCGTTGAAGCGGTGCTCGAAGGCGTAGCCCAGGGCGTAGTAGGTGCGGTCGTAGAACTCGTAGTCCGGGTCGCCCAGGTTCTTGTGATGGGAGACGTCGCCTAGTGGCGATTTGATCTTGGTGCCCTGGATCGGCATGAACTGGCTGGTCGCGCCGGTATCGTCGCGGGTGAACTGCGAGAGCAGGGTCAGCTTGGTATCGGTGTCGATGTTCCAGGTCAGGCTGGGGGCAATGTTGTAGCGCTTGTTGTCGATGTGGTCGACCTGGGTACCGGCATCCCGCACCACGCCGCTGAGGCCGTAGAGGAACTGGCCTTCATCGTCGATCTTGCCGGTGCTGGCGAAGTTGATCTGGCGGTAGTTGTCGCTGCCGTACTGCAGCTGAATGGCATTGCTCGATTCAGCGCTGGGGCGCCGGCTGACCATGTCCAGCAGGCCGCCCGGCGGGGTCTGGCCGTAGACCGACGAGGCCGGGCCGCGCAGCAGGGCAAGGCGGTCGAGGTTCCAGGTTTCCGCTTTCGGGTTGGCATACACACCGCGGGGCAGAGGCAGGCCGTCGAGGAACTGGGTGGGCTCGAAGCCGCGCACGCGCATCCAGTCATAGCGGGTGTCGCTGCCGTAGCTGGCGGACACAATACCGGGCATGTAACGCACGGCATCATCCAGATTCTGCACGTTGCGGTCTTCCATCTGCTGGCGGGTGGCGACGGAAATCGAACGCGGCGCTTCAACCAGCGAGGTGTCGGTCTTGGTGCCGGCGGCGGTGCGCGTGGCGAGGTAACCGTCCACCGGCCCCCAGGCACTCTCATAAGCCTGCTGGCCGGTAATGCTGGTTTCCGGCAGGGCCACCACACCCTGGGGAATCGCCACCAGGCTGTAGGTGCCGGCGCTGCTTTGTTCCAGTTGCAGGCCGGTGCCGCGCAGGGCTTCGCGCAGGGCGCCGGCGGCATCGAACTGGCCCTTGACCGGGGCCGAGGTCTTGCCGGCGGCCAGGCTCGGGTTGAGGCTCAGGGCCAGGCCGGCCTGGCTGGCGATCTGGTTCAGGATGCTGGCCAGGGGCGCGGCCGGCAGGTTGTAGGCGCGCACGCCGGACGCCTGTTCGGCGGCGATCAGCGGGGTGCTGGCCAGCGGGGCGCAGAGGGCAATGGCCACGGCCAACAGGCTGGGGCGCAACAGGGTGTCTAGCGTGCGGGACATACGGCGGCTCCTGGATGGAAACATTTCTCAATTGCCTATGTGCCGGACGAGATTCAAAAAGTGATAGGGCGGATTGAAAATAATTTCGATTTACGAAAGTGAGGGGGATATTTCAGGTTGGGGCAGGCGGCGTCAGTAGGCGTTTTCGCGAGCAAGCTCGCTCCTACAGGNCACCCTGTAGGAGCGAGCTTGCTCGCGATAAAAACCGCACCGACACCACCGGGCTATGGTTTGTCTCTGCCCTCGGCCCGTGCCACCAGGGTGACCCACCAGGGCGTGTGCCGCTCGATGGCCACGGGCAGGGTGGGCAGCAGCGCGCTCAGGGCCAGGTCGGTGTCGTGCAGCGGGAAGCTGCCGGTGATGCGCAGGTCGGCCACCTCGTCGGCCACTCCCAGATGGCCACGGCGGTAGCGCCCCAGTTCGCTGACCAGATCCGCCAGGCGCGCGTTCTCCACCACCAGCATGCCGCGGGTCCAGGCGTCGGCACCGGGGCTCAGGGCCAGCAGCGGGCCGAGGCCGTCGCGGCGTATCAGCACCTGCTGGCCCTCCTTGAGGATCTGCTCGTCCTGGCCGGACTCCGGCCGCGCGGCCACGGCCGATTGCAGCACGCTCAGGCGGGTGCCCTGTTCCTCGCGCTTGACCAGGAAGCGCGTGCCCAGCGCGCGCATATGGCCTTCGCGGGTCTCGACGATAAAGGGCCGGGCGTCGTTGTGGCCGGTCTCGATCAGGATCTCGCCTTCCTGCAACACAATGCGCCGCTGTTTTTCGTCGAAACGCACATCCACGGCACTGTGGGTATTGAGGTTGATCAGCGTGCCGTCGGCCAGGCGCAGGGTGCGTTGTTCGCCAGTGGCGGTGCGCTGGTCGGCGAGCCAGTAATCCAGCTGGCCGTAACGTTCGCCGGCGAACAGGGCCAGGCCCAGCAGCAGGGCGACGCTGGCCAGCCCGCTGCCGAGCTTGCGCACGCGGCGGCGAAGGCTGTCCCGCGATTGCAGCAGGGCGCTGCGGGCCGGGCCGCTGGCGACACTGAAACGCTGGTCGAGCATGCCCAGTTGGCGCCAGGCGCGGGCGTGTTCTTCATCGGCGGCGTGCCATTTGGCGAATTCTTCGCGCGCCATCGGGTTGCCCTCGCCGGAGTCCAGCGACAGCTGCCAGGCAATTGCTGCGTCCAGTACCCGGGCGGACACCGGTTTGGCGTTGAGCGGGCTCATACCGGCTCACCGTACAGGGCGATGTAGCACTGGCGAATGCCCTGGGCCAGGTACTGCCTGACCCGTGGCACGGACACGCCGAGGCGTTCGGCGATTTCCGCGTGGCCGAGGCCGTCGAGGCGGTTATAGAGGAAGGCGGCGCGGGCCTTGCTCGACAGCTTGCCCAGCAGGCGGTCGATGGCCTTGAGGTCTTCGAGGATCAACTGCTGTTCTTCCGGGGAGGGTTGTTCTTCCTCCGGGACCAGCATCAGCTCGGTGAGGTAGGCCTGTTCCAGCGCGGCGCGGCGGAAGTAGTCGAACAGCAGGCCCTTGGCGATGGCCACCAGGAACGCCCGCGGTTCGCGCGGGGCTTTCAGTTCGTCGCGGCCCAGCAGGCGGACGAAGGTGTCCTGGCTCAGGTCCTCGGCCCGTTGCGGGCAGGCCACGTTGCGTCGCAGCCAGGCCAGCAGCCAGCCGCGATGGTCGCGATACAACGCGCCAACGAGGTCACTGTGGGGGCTTTGGGCTGACGACACCTGGGTATCCCAATCGAGAAGTTGAAACTAACGAGAATTATTCGCGATTGTGGCAGGGCGCAAAGAGCCGCGCAATGGGCGCTGGTCGGCTGGGTGTAGCCAATGTTTGCGGGGGAATGCGGGAAGCCCGGCCTGTAGCCGCTGCCGCAGGCTGCGATCGAGCGCGTAGCGGTCGCAGATCGGCAACGCGGTCGGTCAGGCAAATCGCGTTATGCGGATTACGACTGCTGCGCAGCCGATCGCAGGCTGCGCCAGCGGCTACAAGGGGTTGGTTTTCCGGGTCAGAAGGAGTGGGTTTGTTGCCGGCGCTTCCATTGGCTGAGCCGCTGTTGCAGGTTCAGCGGGCTGTGGATCTGCTGCTGGCGGGCGCGGCTGAACAGGATCAGCGCCAGTTCGGCGGTGGCCAGGGCGTCGGCGGCGGCATGGTGGCGTTCGCCGGCCTGCAGCTTGAAGTAACCCATCCAGTCATCCAGCCCGGCTTCGCGGATATGCGCCTGGGGGCAGAGCAGCGGGGCCATCTCGGCGACGTCAAGGAAGGGATGCTGCAGGCGATAACCCAGGCTGTCCTTCAGGGCCCGGCCGAGCATGTGCTGGTCGAACGGCGCATGGAAGGCCAGCAGCGGGCTGTCGCCGACGAACTCCATGAAATCCAGCAAGGCCTCCACCGGATCGCTGCCGGCGGCGATCGCACTCGGGCCGAGACCGTGAATCAGCACGCTGGGGCTGAGCTTGTGGTCGGTACGCTGCAAGGTGCGTTCGAACTGCTGGCTGAAGTCGACGGCGCCGTCTTCGATCACCACCGCGCCAATGGACAGCACCTGGTCGCGGTTGAGGTTGAGCCCGGTGGTTTCCAGGTCCAGCACCACCCAACGCTGTTCGCGCAGGCTGCATTCGCCCAACGGTTGGGCGACGCGCAGGCGTTCGCGGCGTTGTTGCTGTTCGGTGTTGAGTGCCGTGTTGGCCGGGCGTAACCAGGCGAACAGGCTCATAGCTGGTACCTCAGCGCCAGGCTGCTTTGCAGGCGTTGGGCCTGGCGCAGCGACTCGCGCAGGATCCGTCGGTCCAGGTGGTTGAGGCTGTCCGGGTCGACGCGGTTGGAGTAGGGCAGGTTCTGCCGGGTCTGCAATTGGTGCTGTTGCATGCGGGTCTGCTGGATGAAGTGATAGGCCTCTTCATACGCGGCGCCGTCGAGGGTTTCGATGACTTCCTTGGCCACCAGCTGGCGCAGGCGCTCCAGGGTGTTGTTGGCGTCGATGCCGTTGGCCAGGGCCAGCAGGCGCGCACCGTCGACGAAGGGGGTGAGGCCCTGGACCTTGAGGTCGAGGGTGGCTTTTTCGCCGTTCTTCCTGGCCAGGACGAATTCGCGGAAACGCCCTACCGGCGGGCGCTGACGCAGCGCGTTCTCGGCCATCATGCGCTGGAACAGGCGGTTGTCGCCGACCTGGTCGAGGATGCCGCGGCGCAGTTGCGCACAGCCTTGCTCGTCGCCCCAGACCACCCGCAGGTCGAAATAGATGCTCGAACCCAGCAGGTTCTCCGGCGTGGCCTCGCGGATGAAGGCGGCGAAGCGCCGTGCCCATTCGGCGCGGGACAGGCACAGCTCGGGGTTGCCGGCCATGATGTTGCCCTTGCACAGGGTGAAGCCGCACAGCGCCAGGCTCTGGTTGATCTGCTGCGCCAGGGGCAGCAGCTTGCCGCGGATCTGTGCCGCATGGGCCGCGTCGCGCGCTTCGAACAGGATGCCGTTGTCCTGGTCGGTGTGCAGGGTCTGCTCGCGCCGGCCTTCGCTGCCGAAACACAGCCAGCTGAACGGCACGCCCGGGTCGCCCTTGTCGGCCAGGGTCAGTTCGATGACCCGGCACACGGTGTGATCGTTGAGCAGGGTGATGATGTGGGTGATCTGGGTCGAGGACGCCCCATGGGCCAGCATGCGCTCCACCAGCTGGCCGATCTCGCCGCGGATCGCCACCAGGTTGTCGATGCGTGGCGCGTTGCGGATGGTCCGCGCCAGGTGCACCAGGTCGACCCGCTGCAGGGAAAACAGATCGCGCTCGGACACCACGCCGCACAGGCGCTGCTCCTTTACCAGGCAGACGTGGGCGATGTGCCGCTCGGTCATGGCGATGGCGGCGTCGAATGCGCTGTGGTCCGGCGACAGGGCGAACGGCGCCTGGGTCATGTGCCGTTCGATGCCCTGGTTGAAGTCGCTGGTGCCGTCGGCCACCACCTGGCGCAGGTCGCGCAGGGTGAAGATGCCGAGCGGTGCCTTGTGTTCATCCACCACCACTATGCTGCCGACCTGCTGCTCATGCATCAGGCTCACGGCTTCGCGCAGCGGGGTGGACGGGCAGCAGGTCACCGGATGGCGCATCGCCAGTTCGCCCAGCCGGGTGTTGAGGGAGTACTGGGTGCCGAGGGTTTCCACGGCCTTTTGCTGGACCTGCTGGTTGACCTGGTCCAGCAGGCTGCTGACGCCGCGCAGGGCGAAATCGCGAAACACCGCGCAGAGGGCGAACAGCTTGATGAAGGCCGGCTTGTTCAGTTGCAGGCAGAAGGTGTCCTCGGCCGCCAGGTGTTCGGTGCGGGTGGCGCGCTCGCCCAGCAGCGCGGCGAGGGGGAAACACTCGCCGGCGGTGATTTCGAAGGTGGTTTCGGTACCGCCCTTGAGCGCGTGCTGGCGCTCGCCGACCACCCGGCCCTGCTTGACGATATAGAAGTGTTCGACCGGTCCGTCGGCGGGTTTGATGATGCTCTCGCCGGGGCCGTAGAAACGCAGTTGGCATTGCTCGACCAGGTACGCCAGGTGAGCGTTTTCCATCTGATTGAAGGGGGGGAACCGCTGGAGAAACTGCATCGTGCCGTGGATGTTCTGCAACACCGCGGTTTTCCCTGCCTGGGTGAAGGCATCCGCTTTACTCATAACCATTACCGCAGTCTTTTTGGATTTGTTGTGGTCGGGTCTTGGGCCATGGTCGGTCCCACGCTGCCAGGTGCCCATTGGACGTAAGTCTAGGTAGCGGGTTTGCACCTGTTAATTCGCTTCAAGCAGGTGTCAAAACCGTGAAAAAAGTACTTATCCGACCTCTTGGAAAAAAATCCGACGAAGTGCACATTGGAGGCCTGCTTAGCGATGTCTGACCACTGTGCTAGGGGATCGATTTGAATATGTAGAGAAAGCCATGTCCGACCACGATATTTTGAGTGATGCCGAGCGCGAGGCGCTGAACGCCGTGATGCTCGAGCCCGATCTGCCGCCGCAGCGCGTGTTGATCGCCGATGATGACAAGGATGCCCGTGAGTTGCTGTCGGAGATTCTCGGACTCGATGGTATTCGCTGCATGACCGCAGCCAGTGGCAAGGCAGCGCTTGAACTGTTGAACTCGAACAAATCGATCGGACTGCTGATCACCGATCTGCGCATGGCCCCCTGCAACGGCCTGGACCTGATCCGCCGGGTGCGCGAATCGGAGCGGGCGGCGCTGCCGATCATTATCATTTCCGGGGATGCCGATGTGCGTGACGCCATCGCGGCCATGCACCTGAGCGTGGTGGATTTCCTGCTCAAGCCGATCGACACCGGCAAGCTGCTGGCGCTGGTCAAGCATGAGCTGGGGGTGGTGCTGTAGTGGTGTGGCGTTGTCGATGACGCCATCGCGAGCAAGCTCGCTCCTNCGATAGGATTCCCCGGCAGAAACAAAAAAAGCCCCGATCTCGCAATCGGGGCTTTTTCATTTACCGCAGTTTTTTACAGGCCGTTGCGGGCCTTGAACTCGCGACGACGACGGTGCAGCACTGGCTCGGTGTAGCCGTTCGGCTGCTTGGTGCCTTCGATCACCAGTTCGACTGCCGCCTGGAAGGCAATGTTGCTGTCGAAGTTCGGTGCCAGCGGACGGTACAGGGTGTCGCCGGCGTTCTGCCGGTCCACCACGGGCGCCATGCGCTTGAGGCTTTCCATGACCTGGGCTTCGGTAACGACGCCATGGCGCAGCCAGTTGGCGATGTGCTGGCTGGAAATGCGCAGGGTGGCGCGGTCTTCCATCAGGCCGACATCGTTGATGTCCGGCACCTTGGAACAGCCGACACCCTGGTCGATCCAGCGCACCACGTAACCGAGAATGCCCTGGGCGTTGTTGTCCAGTTCGTTCTTGATCTCTTCAGCCGACCAGTTGGTGTTGCTGGCCAATGGGATGGTCAGGATGTCATCCACCGAGGCGCGGGCACGCTTGGCCAGCTCGGCCTGGCGGGCGAACACATCGACCTTGTGGTAGTGCAGGGCGTGCAGGGCCGCGGCGGTAGGCGAGGGTACCCAGGCGGTGTTGGCGCCGGCCAGCGGGTGGGCGATTTTCTGTTCGAGCATGGCGGCCATCAGGTCCGGCATGGCCCACATGCCTTTGCCGATCTGCGCGCGGCCTTGCAGGCCGGTGGAGAGGCCGATATCGACGTTCCAGTTCTCGTAGGCGCCGATCCACTTGGCGGCCTTCATTTCGGCCTTGCGCACCACGGCGCCGGCTTCCATGGAGGTGTGGATTTCGTCGCCGGTACGGTCGAGGAAGCCGGTGTTGATGAACACCACGCGCTCGCTGGCGGCCTTGATGCAGGCCTTGAGGTTGACCGTGGTGCGGCGTTCCTCGTCCATGATCCCGACTTTCAGGGTGTTGCGCGGCAGTTCCAGCACCTCTTCGATGCGCCCGAACAGCTCGTTGGTGAACGCGGCTTCTTCCGGACCGTGCATCTTCGGTTTCACGATGTACACCGAGCCGGTGCGGCTGTTGGTGCGCGAGGTGTTGCCGTTGAGGTTGTGGATCGCCGCCAGGCTGGTGACCAGACCGTCGAGGATGCCTTCCGGCACTTCGTTGCCTTGACTGTCGAGGATCGCGTCGATGGTCATCAGGTGGCCGACGTTGCGCACGAACAGCAGCGAACGACCGTGCAGCTTCACGCTGCCGCCGTTGGGCGCGGTGTATTCGCGGTCGGCGTTCATGGTGCGGGTGAAGGTCTGGCCGCCCTTGGCCACTTCTTCGGCCAGGTCGCCCTTCATCAGGCCGAGCCAGTTGCGGTAGATCACCACCTTGTCATCGGCGTCGACGGCGGCGACCGAGTCTTCGCAGTCCATGATGGTGGTCAGGGCCGCTTCCATCAGCACATCTTTGACACCGGCGGCGTCGGTCTGGCCGACCGGGCTGCTGGCGTCGATCTGGATCTCGAAATGCAGGCCGTTGTGTTTCAGCAGGACCGCGGTCGGGGCCGCGGCATCGCCGTGGTAGCCGATCAGCTGGGCGTCGTCGCGCAGGCCGCTGTTGCTGCCGCCCTTGAGGGCGACCACCAGTTTGCCGTCGACGATCTTGTAGCCGGTGGAGTCGACATGAGAGCCGGCGGCCAGTGGCGCGGCTTCGTCGAGGAAGGCGCGGGCGAAGGCGATGACCTTGTCGCCGCGCACCTTGTTGTAGCCTTTGCCTTTTTCCGCGCCGTCGGCTTCGCTGATGGCGTCGGTGCCATAGAGCGCGTCGTACAGCGAGCCCCAGCGGGCGTTGGAGGCGTTGAGGGCGAAACGGGCATTCATCACCGGGACCACCAGCTGCGGGCCGGCCGTGCGGGCGATCTCGTCATCGACGTTTTGCGTCGTGGCCTGGAAGTCCGCCGCTTCTGGCAGCAGATAACCGATGTCTTGCAGGAAGGCTTTGTAGGCCACGGCGTCGTGGGCCTGGCCGGCGCGGGATTGGTGCCAGGCATCGATACGCGCCTGGAAATCGTCGCGTTTGGCGAGTAGGGCTTTGTTCTTCGGCGCCAGGTCGTGGATGACCTTGTCGGCGCCGGCCCAGAACTTGTCGGCGGTGAGGCCGGTACCGGGAATGGCTTCGTTGTTCACGAAGTCGAACAGGACTTTGGCGACCTGCAGGCCACCGACTTGAACGTGTTCAGTCATTGCTTGCCTCACTCTGCTCAGCTATTTCGCTTTTCAGCTCTTCAAATTAACAATGAAGCCTCTGGCCATTTAAACCACAAACCCCTCTACCAGTACATGCCATCGCTGGCGGCTGGGATGGTTCCAATCAACGGCTTGAAGCCTTGCTGACAGGGCTTTCAGGGTTGCGACTGCGCCTTGGCAGACATCGATCCAACGTTATGTAGTGCGCGCTGCGGCATACTACATGATGAATTGCGGTTGTGAAAATTAGACTAAATACGTCGTTCTGCGACTCAAGTTCGCTGAACGGTCACGCTGGGGAACAGGATGTTCTCAAGAAACTATTGAATTGTTCCATATAAATCTAAGAAGTTGTACACGATTTATGATCCGGGCATTAACTCCCCCTGTTTCCAGCCTTCCGCGCTCCCTGTAGGAGCGAGCTTGCTCGCGATAGGCCTGCCCAGGCACAGCCAGGATCAGAGACAGAAACAGCAGGGCCTTTCGCAAGCTATCGAGCTTCGGCCCAGTCGTTCCTGCCGTAAGAAAAGCAGCAGGATGAGCCTTGCCTATACTTGAGCTTCTACAGCAAAAGTCCTGACAGAGGGTTGCGCCATGGACCACCTCGTACTCACCGTATTCGCCCCGGACAAACCCGGACAGGTCGAGCGCATCGCCCAATGCATCGCCGCGCACGGCGGTAACTGGCTGGAGAGCCGCATGTCGCGTATGGCAGGCCAGTTCGCCGGCATCCTGCGGGTCGGCGTGCCGGCGGAAGCCTACGACGAGCTGGTGGACGCCCTGCAAGGCTTGGCGGCCCAGGGCATTCGGGTGCTGATCGCCGAAAGCGGTATCGAACAATCCTGCACCTGGAAGCCGATCGCCATGGAACTGGTGGGCAACGACCGGCCGGGCATCGTGCGCGACATCACCCGCCTGTTGAGCGAGCAGGGGGTGAACCTGGAGCGGCTGGTAACCGAAGTGCGCCCGGCGCCGATGAGCAGCGAGCCGCTGTTCCACGCCGAAGCGATCCTGGCGGTGCCGCTGACCTTGTCCCTCGATGTCCTGCAGTCGCGCCTGGAAACCCTGGCGGATGATTTGATGGTGGAGCTGGTGCTGCGCAGCGAGGTGTGAACCTGAAAGGGTGGGTTATCCAGTTTTAGCGTGCATGCGCCTGTGGATAACCTGTAGAGACCCGCCGCCAGCCCAGGCCGACCAAGGCTTTGCGGAATCTGATCAAAAAACCAGCAGTTTCAAGGGCTTGTGCACAAACGGCGGGGATCAGGCTGTGGATAACCTTGGGAAGGATAGATGCAGGCCACGCCAACCGTGGCCTGCAGAGGTTTGTACGTTTATTGATCAGCTGCGTTTGCGCAGGCTCAACCAGGCATCCACGCTGTACACCGCCAGGCCGGCCCAGATAAACATGAAGGCTACCAATGTGCTCGACGACAGGTGCTCGCCGAACAGCAGTACCGCCTGCAGCAGCACCAGGGTTGGCGCCAGGTACTGCAAGAAGCCCAGGGTGGTGTAGGGCAGGTGCCGGGCAGCGGCGTTGAAGCACACCAGCGGTACCAGGGTGACGGGGCCGGCCGCCACCAGCCACCAGGCCTCGGAACTGGTCCAGAAGGCCGCCTGGGCACTGGTGGCGGTGGGGTTGAACAAGAGCCAGGCGAGGGCGATCGGCACCAGCATCCAGGTTTCCACCACCAGCCCCGGCAGCGCCTTGACTGGCGCCTGTTTGCGGATCAGCCCGTAGAAACCGAAGGTCAGCGCCAGCACCAGCGAGACCCAGGGCAGGCTGCCGACCTGCCACACCTGCTGCGCCACGCCGACCGCCGCCAGGCCCACTGCCAGCCACTGCATGCGTCGCAGCCGCTCACCGAGGATCAGCATGCCCAGCAGCACGTTCACCAGCGGGTTGATGTAGTAGCCCAGGCTGGCTTCGAGCATGCGTCCGTTGTTCACCGACCAGACATAGGTCAGCCAGTTGGCCGCGATCAGGGTGCCGCTCAGGGCCAGGATCGCCAGGCGCCGGGGGTTGTCCCGCAGCTCGCGCCACCAGCCGGGATGCTTCCAGACCATCAGCAGCAGCGCGCCGAACAGCGCGGACCAGAGCACCCGGTGGATGATGATTTCCACGGCGGGCACGTTGGCGATGGCTTTGAAGTAGAGCGGGAACAGGCCCCAGATGATGTAGGCACTCAGGCCCAGGATGTACCCGCGACGGGGGTTGGCGGCTTGCATGCAAAATCCTTGCTTAGGCAGCTAACTAAAGGCAGTGATTGTAAGGAGGTTTATCAGGCTGTGTCTTTGTCGGTGTAATCCCGGTGACCCAATTCGGGTTCTGTAGGAGCGAGGCTTGCCCGCGATCAAGACACCGCGGTGCAT
>NZ_JBQENK010000012.1:98887-102185 GCF_052044735.1 Pseudomonas sp. 22526 | reverse complement strand
CGCTCCTACAGGCCGGATAAAGGCTGGGGGTCAGAACAGCTTCAAGGGTTCTTCGTTGAGCGCCGCAAGTTGCTCGCGCAACGCCAGCACCTGGTCGCCCCAATAACGCTCGCTGCCGAACCAGGGGAAGCTGCGCGGGAAGGCCGGGTCGTCCCAGCGCCGCGCCAGCCAGGCGCTGTAGTGCATCAGGCGCAGGGCGCGCAGCGGTTCGATCAGCGCCAGTTCGCGCGAGTCGAAGTCATGGAATTCACTGTAGCCATCCATCAGCTCCGACAGCTGCCCCAGGCATTCCTGGCGATTGCCGGCGAGCATCATCCACAGGTCCTGCACCGCCGGGCCCATGCGGCAGTCGTCGAGGTCGACGATATGGAACACCTCGTCGCGGCACATCATGTTGCCGGGATGGCAGTCGCCATGCATGCGGATGTTCTGGTGCGGGGTGGCCTGGTAGACCTCTTCCACCCGCTTGAGCAGGTCGCGGGCCACCGACTCGTAGGCCGGCAGCAGGCTCTTGGGCACGAAGTCGCCTTCCAGCAGGGTGGCCAGCGAGTCGTGGCCGAAGTTCTTCACCCCCAGCGCTTCGCGATGTTCGAACGGGCGGGTGGCGCCGACCGCATGCAGGCGGCCGAGCAATTGCCCCAGGCGATACAGCTGGTCGAGGTTGCCGGGTTCCGGCGCCCGGCCGCCACGGCGCGGGAACAGGGTGAAGCGGAAGCCTTGATGCTCGAACAGGCTTTCGCCCTGGTGAATCAGCGGCGCTACCACTGGCACTTCGCATTCGGCGAGTTCGAAGGTGAAGCGGTGCTCCTCGAGGATCGCCTCGTTGGTCCAGCGCTGCGGGCGGTAGAACTTGGCGATCAGCGGCTCGCCGTCTTCGATGCCGACCTGGTAGACACGGTTTTCGTAACTGTTGAGTGCCAGAACGCGGGCGTCGCTGAGAAAGCCGATGCTTTCGACGGCATCGAGGACTAGATCAGGGGTAAGGGTTTCGAACGGGTGAGACATGCTGACTCCTGCGCGCAGCAGGCTGCTGCGTCCGGCCAAGCATGGTAGCGCAGACGGGGGGATAGGTGGTGGCTGGGCGGACGCTATCGCGGGCAAGCCTCGCTCCTACTGATCCGTGTAGGGGTGAGGCTTGCTCGCGAAGCGGTCTATCAGGCGCCGACGATGCCGCCATCTTCCCGGGTGATCACCATCACCGAGGAACGCGGCTTGCCGTTGGGAAGGTGCTCGGGGAAGGTCGAACCGCCGTTCTCGCCCGGATGCTGGATGCCCACGAACAGGCTGCGCTGATCCGGCGAGAAGGTGATGCCGGTGACTTCGCAGCCCACTGGCCCGACCATGAAGCGGCGGATTTCACCGGTGTCCGGGTCGGCGCAGAGCATCTGGTTGTTGCCCATGCCGGCGAAGTCGCCAGCGTTGCTGGAGTCGCCGTCGGTGAGGATCCACAACCGGCCGGCCTTGTCGAAACCCAGGCCGTCGGGGCTGTTGAACATGTTCTGCGGAGTGATGTTCGACGAACCGCCTTTCGGCTGGCCGGCGTGCACGGCCGGGTTGCCGGCGACCACGAACAGGTCCCAGGTGAAGTCCATCGAGCCGTGGTCGCCACGGGTGGTCTGCCAGCGCAGGATCTGCCCGTAGACGTTTTTCTCCCGCGGGTTCGGGCCGCCCACTGGCTGGCCGTCTTCGCCGCGTTTGGAGTTGTTGGTCAGGGTGCAGTAGACCTGGCCGTCTTTCGGGCTGACCACGATCCATTCCGGACGGTCCATGCGCGTGGCCTTGACCACGCTGGCCGCCAGGCGGGCGTGGATCAGCACTTCGGCCTGGTCGGCGAAACCGCTGCTGGCGTCGATGCCGTTCTTGCCATGGCTCAGCTCGACCCATTTGCCCTTGCCTTTCGGGTGGTCCGGGTTGCCGTCGCCATTGTCGAAGATCGCCACGTACAGGGTGCCGTGGTCCAGCAGGTCACGGTTGGCCTTGGGGTTGCGGTGGTTGATGCGGTCGCGGCTGACGAACTTGTAGATGAACTCGCCACGCTCGTCGTCGCCCATGTAGACCACGGCGCGCCCGTCGCGGGTTTCGGCCAGGGCGGCGTTCTCATGCTTGAAGCGGCCCAGGGCTGTGCGCTTGATCGGTTTGGATTGTGGGTCGAACGGGTCGATCTCCACGACCCAGCCGTGACGGTTGAGTTCGTTGGGGTTTTTCGCCAGGTCGAAGCGTGGGTCGAACTGATGCCAGTTGATGTCGCGGCTGCTCGCCGAGGCGCCATAACGCTTCTGCGCGGCATCGAACGTCTGCTGGGCGTTGCTGCTGCCGAAGCAGTCGGTGAAGTTTTCTTCACAGGTCAGGTAGGTGCCCCATGGCGTCTTGCCGTTGGCGCAGTTCTGGAAGGTGCCAAGGACTTTCCTGCCGCTCTTGTCGGCGCTGGTTTTCATCAGCGCGTGGCCGGCGGCCGGGCCGCTCAGGCGAATCGGCGCGTTGCCGTGGATGCGTCGGTTGTAGCGCGAGCCCTGGACGAACTGCCATTGGCCGCTGCGGCGCTGCACTTCGATCACCGACACGCCTTCGCTGGCCAGGGCCTTGCGCACGTCTTCCGCCGACTGCGGCATGCCGCCGTGGGGGTAGAGGTAGCGGTAGTTGGTGTATTCGTTGTTGATCGCCATCAGCGCGCGATTCTTGTCGTCCGGGAAGGCGAACAGGCTCATGCCGTCGTTGTTGTCACCGAACTGCACTTCTTGGGCCGCGGCGGTGCCATTGCCGCTTGGGTCGAAGGCCGGGCCGTTCTTCTGCAGGGGCTGGCCCCAGCTGATCAGGACCGAGGACTTGTAGCCCGGCGGCAGGGTGATGGTGTCGCTGGTGGCGGCGGCAATGCCTTCAAAGCCCAGCAGCTTGCTGGAGCCGGCGCTGACGCTGGCGGCCAGCACGCTGCGGCTTAGCAGGTTGCCACCGAGGAACATGGCCGCACCGCACAGGGCACCGGCGCTGATGAAACCACGGCGGCTGAGGCCGACCATCTTCTCGAGGTCGGTAGGTTGGTCTTCTTCTAGTAGGCTCATCACAGGCTTCCTGCAGGGTTTTGCAGCCACCTTAATCAGCGTCGATGACGAACGTATTGCAGCGTCGAAAAAGCATTTCGCCACCTTGTGTAGCCGCTGCCGCAGGCTGCGATAGGTCCGAAGGACCTCCTGCGTCCTCAAAAGCAGCGCCCGCTGTGCGGTCGATCGCAGCCTCGCGTTGCTCGACAGCGGCTACAGGGGGAACCCAATAGTTCGCGGTACACGCGGGCAATGTAGCCGCT